>NZ_JBPCSJ010000072.1:0-3086 GCF_051007235.1 Hydrogenophaga sp.
GTCCTTAAACGGGCCAGGAGGTCGGCCTGGGCGTCGGCGCCGGGCTCGAAGTCCAGCGCAGGGTCGTCGCCGAAGACGGCGGGCAGGTCGGGGGTGACGAAGGCGGCCCAGCGTTCGGGGCCGGCGGCGAACGGGGGGCACCGCGGCGGCTCGGCGTTCGCCTGCGCGGTGGCGGGCCAGGCGCGCAGCCGGTCGGCGCGCACGTCGGGCAGGTAGCGGCGCTGCAGGCGGGCCAGCAGTTCGGCCGCTTCGGCGCGCGGCAGCGGGTCGGCCAGCGCGAACCACAGTTCAAAGGCGTCGGTGCCGTTGACCGCGATGGCCGCCTCGGGCCAGCCAAAGTCCGCCTGCACGCCACGCCACAGGGGCGCGAGCGCGGCCCAGTCGGCCGGGCTGTGCAGGGCCAGCACCAGGGCGCGCACCGGGGCGCCGTCGGCGGCGGGCAACCGCCCCTGGACATCGGCAGCAAAAAGGCGTTGGTGTTCGGCGTTCAGTCGGCTCATGGGCGCATGTTAGGGCCTGTTCACACTGTTTTTCCAAGATGCGTTGCGGAGCAAAAAGGCCATGCGCAAGGCGAGAAACGCAGCCGGGGTATGCCCCCGGCAAGGCTTCGCAACGCCGCGCATGGCCTTTTTGGCCGCAACCCGAAGGGAATGGGTTGAAAACAGCGCCACTCGTCGTAGCACTCCTAGGCCAGACACCCGGTCTGGCCGTCGACGCGCGCCTAGATTCGCGCTGTTTTCAACCTATTCGCACTTGGAAAAACAGTGTGAACAGGCCCTGGCCCGCGCACGCCGGGCCAACAGGGCACCGGCCATCGCCCGCACGGCCTGCCGGCGGTGCTGGCGCAGGGCGCGCGGGCTGTCGGTCCGCTGCGTCGGCACGACCATGGCGCTGGCCTGCCCGCGCGACGGCCGTGTGGCGCACCAGCGGCGGGTGCCAGCGCCCGCCAGGGCCAGCAGCGCCAGGGGCAGGCCGATCCACAGCAGCTCCTGCCGCAACCGGTCAGGCCCGAACAGCGGCACGCCCTGCAGGGGCACCGGGCGCCAGGGCAGGCAGTGGCGTGCGCCGTCCAGCGGCCAGAACCAGGCGTTGCAGATGCCGCGGTCGATCAGGCCGTCCAGCAGCGGGTGCGAGAACGTGCACAGCGCCAGGAAGGTGGCCGTGAGCCAGCGGCTGCGCACCGGGTGGCGCCCGGCCAGCAGCGCCCCGAGCGCGCCCACCAGCAGCGCGAAGCCGATGGAATGGGTGAAGCCGCGGTGGCCGTAGGTGCCGCTGTAGGCGTCGATGTGCAGCACGTAGAGCAGGAAATCGGCGTCGGGCAGCACGGCGCAGACCGCGCCGGCCAGGGTGAGGCGCCAGCCGATGCGCTGTGGCCCGATGGCCACGGCCAGCGCCAGGGCGGGTGCGAAGTGCAGGTAGGTGGCCATGGCGTGGTCGCTCAGCTGCGGGTGTCTTCAAAGCCACCGACCGCGGGCGCCGGCTCGCTGCCCATGACGCTGTACCAGTCGATCCGGCGGGTGGCGACCATGATGGCCGCGAGCACGCCGAACAGCAGCAGCGAGCCCATCATGAGCGCGTTGTCTTCCGACACCAGGATGCCGTAGAGCACACCGTAGAGCGCGACCAGCAGGCCGCTCATGCCCAGGCCCGGGCCCCAGCCACCCAGCACGTGGCGCAGGTAGTGGCCCAGCAGCGCGATGCAGCCGGCGCTGGCGATGCCGTAGGCGAGCGCGAAGTCCAGGTGCTCGGACAGCGAGAGCAGCAACAGGAAGAACAGCACCAGGGCGGCGCCGATCATGAGGTACTGCATGGGGTGGATGCGCCAGCGCTTGACCATCTCCAGCACGAAGAAGGCGGCGAAGGTGAGCACGACGAACATGCCGCCGTACTTGGTGGCGCGTTCGGTCAGACGGTAGACGTCGACCGGGTCGTCCAGCGCCACGGAAAACTGCTCGATGCCGGCGTTGTCCTTGCCCGCCTCCACGAACTGCGACTGCGCCCGGCTGGACAGCGAGGGCACGCGCCAGGTGGCTTCAAAGCCGCTGGCCGTGACGCTGCGGGTGCGCGGCAGGTGGTCGCCGCCGAAGCTGGGGTGCGGCCAGGGCGAGGCGAGCGTCACGCTGTTCTCGTCCGCCAGCGGCACCCAGGCGATGCGGCCGGTGCCGGCCAGGTCGAAGGCCAGCTCCACGTCGAGCACGGCGCCGGGCTGGAGCAGGGCCAGGTCGACCCGCGCGGCCAGCGGCAGCGGGCTGCTGCCCGGGGCCTGGCCCACCGGCAGCGCACGGCCGGCCAGGCGCAGCTGGGGCGCTGCCAGCAGGCCACGCGCGTCGCTCACGCCCATGAGCAGCAGGGGTTGGCCCAGCGTGATCTGGCCGCCACGGTTGCGGGGGGTGATCTCGTTCCACACGAAACGGCCGGTGCTGGCGTGCTGGCTGGTGTAGACGGTGACCGGGAAGATGCCGCGCCAGCGCGTTTCGGTGGCCAGGCGGCTGCGGGTGTCCAGCGCCCGGGGGAACTGGATGGACACGCGTTCTTCGGCCACCAGCTCTTCGCGCGTTTCGCCGGCCTTGCCCTCGGCCTTGACGGCGCGCAGGTAGGTCTCGGTGTAGGGCAGCCAGAGCACCGGGCCGATGAGGGTCTGTGGCCCGGCGTGGGCGCGGGCCACCTCTTGCGCGGCCTGTTCGCGGTGGGCGCTGCGCTCGGCGATGACGTCGCGCACGAGCGCCAGGGGAATGGCCAGCAGGGCCATGAGGCAAGCGATGAGCAGCAGCTTGCTCAGCAGGGGGTATTTGTTCAAGGTTCGCTCCGTGGTGGGGGGGACGGAACGATTCTGGAAAACGGGAGTGCGGCGCTCGCGCACCCTGTGTGAAGCGGGTGTGAAAGACCGGCACGGCCCGCCGGCGCTCATCCGATTCGGCGCCGGGCCGCCCCAAGCCGGATCAGCCCCCGTGGGGGGCAGCGACCCGCGCAGCGGTGGAGCGTGGGGGCTCGGCCTCCACCCCCCAGGGCGTGTACCGGACGAACAGCACCGAGCTGATGCCGTAGACCGCCATGCCCGCGGCCAGCAGGGCGAAGATGGTCCAGGT
>NZ_JBPCSJ010000073.1:0-1675 GCF_051007235.1 Hydrogenophaga sp.
CGTCAGCTCCAGGCCATCGACCCCGGGCAGGCCGATGTCCACGATGGCCAGGTCGAAGCTCTCGCCTTCCAGTGCCTGCTCGGCGCGCTCGGCGCTGCCCACCCAGTCCACCGTGTAGCCGGCGTTGGTCAGCCCCAGCTTGATGCCGCTGGCGACCATCACGTCGTCTTCGACCAGCAGGAGTCTCATCGCCCCCCCCTTCCGCGCTTCGCGCGTTCCCCCCGAGGGGGACGCACCCTGGGACCGGCGAAGCCGCATCCTCGGGTGCCCTGGACCAGGCACTCTGCGCCGGAACGGGGCTTGAGAACGTTCATCTCAGTGGGATTTGATCATCGTGCCGAAGGGCTGGTCGCCCAGCACTTCGAGCAGCAGCGCGTGCGGCACCCGGCCGTCGATGATGTGCACCGCGTTCACGCCGCTCTTGGCCGCGTCCAGTGCGCCGGCGATCTTGGGGATCATGCCGCCGCTGATGGTGCCGTCTTCGCACAGCTCGTCGATGCGGCGCGGCGTCAGCTCGGTCATGAGCTGGCCCTCCTTGTCGAGCACGCCGCGGATGTTGGTCAGCATCAGCAGCTTCTCGGCCTGCAGAACAGTGGCCAGCTTGGCGGCCACCACGGCGGCGTTGATGTTGTAACTCTCGTTCTGGTCGCCGAAAGCGCTCGGGCTGACGACGGGGATGAACTGGTCGTCCTGCAGCGCCTTCACCACCGAGGGGTCGATGCTGACGATGTCACCCACCTGGCCGACGTCGTGTTCCTGTTCGGGGTTCTGCTGATCGGCCAGGCGCAGTTTCTGCGCGCGGATCATGGCGCCGTCACGGCCGGTCAGGCCGACGGCCTTGCCGCCAGCGGCGTTGATCAGGCCCACGATGTCCTGCTGCACCTCACCGCCCAGCACCCACTCGACCACTTCCATGGTCTCGGCGTCGGTCACGCGCATGCCCTGGATGAACTCGCCCTTCTTGCCCAGGCGTTGCAGCAGGGTCTCGATCTGCGGACCGCCGCCGTGCACCACCACCGGGTTGATGCCGACCAGCTTGAGCAGCACCACGTCTTCGGCGAAGTCCTGCTGCAAGGCCGGGTCGGTCATGGCGTTGCCGCCGTACTTGATGACCATGGTCTAGCCGTGGTACTTGCGGATGTAGGGCAGGGCCTGGGCCAGGATTTCGGCTTTTTCGCGGGGGGCGATGGCGGAGAGGTCGACGGGGGTGTGGGTCATGTCGGCGCTTTCTTGTGTTGGGGGGCGGAGGGATTCCGGGAATTTTAGGCTTCGCGGGTGGCTTGGCTGGCGCCTGTGGCGTGCCGGGTCTCGCCCCGGCGGGCGCCTCACTTTCTTTTGCTTCGCCAAAAGAAAGTGAGCAAAGAAAAGGCGAGCCGACGACCGGGGCCCTACGGGCTTCCTTGCGCTGCTCGGTTCGCCCGGGGGGCGCGCAAACTCGCTTCGCTCAAACATGCGCGCCCCTTGTCCGGGCGCCCCTGCGCTACTCAGCCCGGCCGGACGGCACAGGCGGGAGCGGGTACGGGCTTCCCTTCTCGCAACCGCGTTGGCCTGAGGGGAAGTCCGTACCCGGCTTGCGCCGTCATGCGCTGGCGAGTAGCGCAGGGCCGAGCGGAAACAGGGCTGCGCATGTCCGAAGGCCGCGCAGCGGACAAGTTTGCGCAGACCCCGCCCGGAC
>NZ_JBPCSJ010000074.1:0-9567 GCF_051007235.1 Hydrogenophaga sp.
TGGACCACAATGCGCCCATGCAAGACGAACCCGACCAGGCCCTCATCGCCCTCATCGACCGCGTGGCCGCGCGCGAGGAAACCGCGCTCAAGGCGCTGTACGACCAGACCTCGGGCAAGCTCTACGGCCTGGCGCTGCGCGTGACCGCGAACCGCGAATGGGCCGAGGACGCCCTGCAGGAGACCTTTCTGCAGGTCTGGAAAAACGCCGCCGACTACCGCGCCAGCCTCAGCCCGCCCATGGCCTGGCTGGGCCTGATCGTGCGCAGCCGTGCGCTGGACCAGTTGCGCCGCCACAAGGCCGAGCGCGAGCACCTGACCGACGAGCTGGACGAGGCCCTGGCCGACACGCTGGAAGGCGACAGCGCCAACCCCATGGACACCAGCTTGGCCAGCCAGCAGGCCTGGGCACTGCACCAGTGCCTGACCCGGCTGGAGAACAAGCAGCGCGAGGTGGTGAGCCTGGCCTACCTGCGCGACCTCAGCCACGGCGAGCTGGCACAACAGCTCAAGCTGCCGCTGGGCACGGTCAAGAGCTGGATCCGCCGCGGGCTGGACCAGTTGCGCGCCTGCATGGCGAGGTACGCATGAACACCCCCTGCGCCGCTTCGCGTCTCCCCCCTCCAGGGGGGCGGCACCTGAGGCCCGGCGAAGCCGGTTCCTCGGTGCCCCCGGATGGTGTTGCCACATGCGTTGCGGGCCTTGCTCCACAAGCCGTTTTTTCTGAAGTCTGAGCATGGACATCCACCGCCACCCCGAACTGCTGGACCGCCTGGCCGCCGCCTACGCGCTGGGCACGCTGCGCGGCGGTGCCCGCCGCCGCTTTGAAACCCTGGCGCGCGAACGCGCACCGGTGCGCGCCGCGGCCCTGCTGTGGCAAAGCCGCATGGTCAGCGTCAACGAACTGCAGACGCCCGAAGCACCGCCCGCCGCGGTGTGGACCCGCATCGACAACCTGGTGCGCGCCAAGCGCGAGCAGGCCGCCATGAGCCAGGCCCGCACCGAACCCGCACCGGTGCGCGCCGGCTGGTGGCGCAGCCTGCCGCTGTGGCGCGGCACCACCGCGGCTGGCGCGCTGGCCACGGTGCTGGCCGTGGTCACAGCCGTGGGCCTGCGCGACCACCTGGGCACCCAGATCGGCGAGCTGCAGGCCCGGCTGGAGGCCCAGCCGCAGATCGAATACGTGGCCGTGCTCAACGACGAGCAGGCCAGCGCCTCGATGCTGGTGACGTTCGATCCCAAGAGCCGCCAGTTGACGCTGCAGCGGGTGGGCGGCTACCAGGAAGCGGCCGACAAGTCGCTGCAGCTGTGGGCGCTGCCGCCCAGCGGCGCACCGCGTTCGCTGGGCGTGCTGAGCCAGGACAAGCTGCTCAAGCTGGCCGCCGACCAGCAGGCCGTGGGCGGCGTGCCGGCCCTGGCCATCAGCCTGGAGCCGCTGGGTGGCGTGCCCAGCGAACGTGGGCCCACCGGGCCGGTGCTGTTCAAGGGCGCGCTGATCCAGAAAATGCTGTGAATTTGGCTCACCCCCGCGCCGCCTGCGGCGTCACCCCCTCAAGGGGGCGATGCGTGTGGCCCGGCGGAGCCGGTTCCACCGCATCCTGGTCAGGGTCATGTCGCGCCGGACATGACACCCCTGGCCGCACGGCGTCGCGCGCCGAAAGGCGCTACTGCCTCGCGGTGCGCACGTTGGCGGGTGGCTGTTGCGGGTGGCTGCTGCGCCAGGGGTTGATGTCCAGCCCACCACGGCGGGTGTAGCGCGCATACACCGCCAGTTTAGTGGGCTTGCAGCGCGCCATCACGTCCATGTAGATGCGCTCGACGCACTGCTCGTGGAATTCGTTGTGGTTGCGAAAGCTCACGATGTACTGCAGCAGGCCGGCCTGGTCGATCTGCGGGCCTGTGTACGTGATCTGCACGCTGCCCCAGTCGGGCTGGCCGGTCACCAGGCAGTTGCTCTTGAGCAGGTGGCTGGTCAGGGTTTCGGTCACGGGCTGCTCGTGCAGCGCGGCACTCAGCAGCTCGGGCGCGGGCTGGTACTGCGTGCACTCCACGTCCAGCCGGTCGATGCTCAGGCCGGTCAGCTCCTGCACCGGCTCGCGGTCAAACGCCTCGGGCAGCAGCAGCTTCACGCCCGCGCCGGCCACCACCGGGCCGCCGTGCCAGATGGCCGCGCTCACGTCGGCGCGGATGCTCTCGCGCACCGCGTCTGCAGACTCGAAGGCCGTGTTGTTGAAGCTGTTGAGGTAGAGCTTGAAGGACTTGCTCTCGACGATGTGCGTGCTCTCGCAAGGGATGGTGATGTGGGCCAGCGCCACCTGGGGCTTGCCCTTGGGGTTGAGCCAGCTCAGCTCGAAGGCGGTCCAGAGGTCGGCCCCCATGAAGGGGATGCTGCCGGTGATGCCGATCTCGCGCCGCTTGGTTTCGCGCGGCAGCGGGAACAGCAGCGACGCGTCGTAGCGGTCGACATAGGCCGAGACCTTGCCGAGCTGGGAATGTTCGGGTGTGTTCAGGGGGGTCATGTGAATTCCCGTTGGCTCAACCACTTGGTCGCGATCCATTTTTCGCCTTCGATCACCGGCGCGCCGCCGTGCAGCGTGCGCGTGGCCGGCGAGGGCTGGTCGTAACTGAAGAAGACGGCGTGCCCGCGCTGCGGCATCACCTCGAAACCCGCATCGGGGAACACGGTGCCACCGCCGCGCACCGGATGGTTGAGGTACATCACCAGCGTGCCCACACGCTGGCCGCCCCGGCGCAGGATGGTGGGCGTGCCCGGCTCGGCGGGGTCGAAATAGTCGTAGTGCGGTTTGTATTCGGCGCCGGCGCGGTAGTGCAGCACCTGCATGCCTTCACCGTTTTCCACCGGCCAGTTCACCAGCGCAGCGATGCGCGCCTCGATGCGCCGCACCAGTTCGGTTTCGCCGCGGTTGAAGAACATGCCGTCGCTGGTGCGGTCGGGGTTGAGCTCCTCGCCACCGGTGCGCGTCTGCACCGTGAGCGAACGCGCCAGGCGCGGGCGGGCCGCGTCGATCAGCGCGTCGCACTCGCCATCGCTCAGCAGGCCGGCCAGCACCACCACGCGCGGCAGGTTCAGGCTGGCCACCACGCGCACCGCCCGGCCCCCGACCAAGACCTCGCGCGAGGATGGCCCCACCTGGATGGCCGGCACGGCCACACGCCGCTCGGCCGGGGCTTGGGGCACGACGATCACACGCGCGCCGTGCTCGTGGCGGGCGCCGCGGATGGCGCGCTCGGCCAGGTCCAGGGCCCAGCCGGCCTGCACCAGCGCGTCGAGCAGGGTTGCGTGGTCCACACCCGCATCGATCTGCTCCCGCAGCCAGCGGCGCAACTCGGCGGTGATGGTCTGCCCCATGGCGGACGGTCCGTTCATGGCGCGCCTCGTCAGGACGGGTCGCGCCGGAACACCAGGTGGTCGGGCCCGGACGCGGCGGGCACGAAGCGGTAGCCCTCCTGCGCAAAGTCCTTGAGCTGCTCCACCCGCGTGACACGGTGCTGCACCGCGTGGCGCACCATCAGGCCGCGCGCACGCTTGGCGAAAAAGCTGACCACCTTGTACTGGTCGCCCTTGCGTTCCTCGAAGGCGCAGGTCACCACGCGCGGCAGCAGCGCCTTGCGGTCCACCACCTTGAAATACTCCTCGCTCGCGAGGTTGATCACCACCGGCGTCACCTCTGCCTGCGCTCGCTGGTTGAGGTACTCCGCGATCTGACGGCCCCAGAACTGGTACAGGTTCTTGCCCTTGGGCGTGACCAGGCGCGTGCCCATTTCCAGCCGGTAGGGCTGCATCCAGTCCAGCGGGCGCAGCACGCCGTACAGGCCGCTGAGGATGCACAGGTGCTGCTGCAGCCAGTCGAGTTCGGCCTCGCCCAGCGTCTTCGCGTCCAGACCCCCGTACACGTCACCGTCAAAGGCCAGCACGGCCTGTTTGGCGTTCTGGGCCGTGAACTTGGGGCGCCAGGCCTGGTAGCGCGCCACGTTCAGACCCGAAAGCTGGTCCGACAGGTCCATCAGTTCCGCGATCTGCTGCGGCGACTTCTCGCGCAGCACCTCGATCAGCTCGCTGGCCTGAGGCACGAACAGCGGCTGGGTGTGGGTCTTGATGTGGGGCGGCGTCTCGTAGTCGAGCGCCTTGGCCGGGGACAATAGAAACAACATGCTGCAGATCCTTTTTCGCGACGATTATCTGGCAGCGGTCCACAAACCGCCGGGCCTGCTGGTGCATCGCACCGGTCTGGACGCGGGTGAAACCCGCTTCGCCCTGCAACTGCTGCGCGACCAGATCGGCCAGCCGGTGTGGCCCGTGCACCGGCTGGACAAAGGCACCAGCGGCGTGCTGCTGTTCGCGCTGGACACAGCCACCGCGCGCGCCCTGGGCCAGGCCTTCGAGGCGGGCCACGGCCTGCACAAGACCTACCAGGCCGTGGTGCGTGGCTGGCCCGCCGAAGAAGGCCTGATCGATCACCCGCTACGGCGCATGCCGGACGACATGCGCACCGAACGCGAGGAAGTGCAGGACGCGGTGACCCGCTACCGAACACTGGAACGCTACGAGTTGCCGCTGGCCGATGGCCGGTTCGCCACCACCCGCTGCGCCCTGCTGGAACTGCAGCCCCTGACCGGCCGGCGCCACCAGCTGCGCCGGCACTGCAAGCACATGGCCCACCCCATCATCGGCGACGCGACCCACGGCAAAGGCCCGCTGAACCGGGCGGTGGCGGCATCACTGGGCGAGCAGCGCCTGTGGCTGCACGCGGGGCGGCTGGAGCTCACGCACCCGATGACCGGGGCTGCTCTGGACATCCGGGCGCCCGGTGGCTCCGAATGGAGCCTCTGGGACGCACATCTGGCCGGTTGAAGGCTCAGCGCAGATCGCCCGCCAGGCTGGCCAGCGTCTCGGGGCGGATCTGCTGGTGCACCGGGTAGTGGGTGTGGTCGCAGCCCAGCTTGACGGCGGCGCCCGCCCGCACCGACGCGCGCATGGCGGGGGTGAATTCGAAGCGCACGAAATGCACCGCGCTGGTCTTCTCCTCGTTCTCGCGGTCCAGGTCTTCGTCGGCGATGGCGTACACGCGGTCATAGCCCTCGACCTCGACGAACAGCCGGTCTTCCACGCCGATCAGCCGGGCCAGCTCGCGCTTGCGTTCGTTGATGTCGGTGTACTCGATCAGCACCGTGGCCTTCCAGTTGTGGCCGTCGGGCACCAGCGGCGCGTAAGCCTCGATCTCCTGCTGGATGCCCTCTTCCTCGAAGATCTTCTCGATACGCAGCATCTCCTGGGTCTGGTAGCGGATGGTCAGCTCGCTCTCGAACTGCACGTTCAGGTGTTCGCCCAGCGCCACGCTGCGCAGTTGGCGGTGCGCGATGACCTCGCCCTTGTGCGTCTTGCGCCATTTGCTGTAGGCCTCCAGACTCATGAGGCTGTCGGGGGTGATGTGGCCGGTGAGTTGCATGGTGTGACTCCTTCAGGGGTTTGCCGTCGGGCCGCTCCCGGGCGCTGCGCGCACCGGGCGGGCCGTGCAGGTCATTTCAAGCCATAGGCCTTGCGGACCAGGGTCAGGGGGTGGTTGAGCTCCGGTGCGCCCAGGCCGTTCACTTCAAAGCCCTGTGCGATGTGGTGGCCGCCGAGCGGGCAGTCGGAGCTGATGAAGTCGGGCTTGGCGCCGTCCTTCATGGTGGCCATGGCCTTGAACACCGGCTTGCCGATCTTCATGGCCTGCTGGTGCGAGCCCTTCTTGACGCCGAAGGTGCCCGCGTGGCCGGAGCAGCGCTCGATGGTGTTGACCGTGGTGCCCGGCACCATCTTGAGCATTTCTTCGGTCTTCTTGCCGATGTTTTGCACCCGCCCGTGGCAGGGGATCTGGTAGCTGATATTGCCCAGCGCCTGCGGGAACTCGGTCTTGAGCAGGCCGTCGCGCTTGCGCGCCATCAGGTACTCGAACGGGTCCCACATGTGTTCCTTGACCAGCTGCGTGTCGGCGTCGCCCGGGAACATGAGCGGGATTTCCTGCTTGAACATCAGCGCGCAGCTGGGCACCGCCGCGAGGATGGCGTAACCGTCCTTGGCGTACTTCGCCAGCACCGGGATGTTGGCCTCCTTGCTCGCCCGCACCGCGTCCAGATCGCCCAGCTCCAGCTTGGGCATGCCACAGCACTTTTCCTTCTCGACCAGGGTGTACGGGATGTCGTTGTGGTCCAGGATCTTGAGCAGGTCCAGGCCGATGCCGGGCTCGTTGTAATTGATGTAGCAGGTGGAAAAGATCGCCACCTTGCCCGGCGTCTTCTCGCCGTCGATCACCTTGGCGGCCTGTGACTCCGGCGCCGCGGAACGGAATTTCTTCGTGGCCAGTTCGGGCAGCCAGGCGTCCTTGTCCACGCCCAGCACGTTCTCCATCACGCCGCGGGCGAACGTCGTCTTGTTCACCGCGTTGGCCACCTGCACCACGATCGGGATGCCCGCGAACTGGCCGTGCACGTCGGTCGACGCCAGTAGCTTCTCGCTGGTCTTGACTTCACCCTTTTTGAACTTGATCGCCTTGGCCCGCAACATGGTGTGCGGGAAGTCCAGGTTCCACTCGTGCGGCGGCGTGTACGGGCACTTGGTCATGTAGCAGAGGTCGCACATGTAGCACTGGTCCACCACCTTCCAGTAGTCCTGCTTGGCGACGCCATCGACCTCCATGGTCTTGCTTTCGTCGACCAGATCGAACAGCGTGGGGAAGGACCCGCACAAGCTCACACAGCGTCGGCAACCGTGGCAGATGTCGAAGATCCGCTCCAGCTCGACGAAGCATTTCTCTTCGTCGTAGAAATCGGGGTTTTGCCAGTCCAGCGGATGGCGCGTGGGCGCCTGCAGGTTGCCTTCGGTGGCCATGCTCACTCCTCTTCTCGCGCTCTGCGGCGCGGCTGATCGTGGGGGTTGTCTCTCGGGCTTCTGCAAACGCTCAACCGAACGCTTGCAGAAGGGGCCGCCAACAGAGGGGCAGCCCTTCCAGGGACACCGCGGAACCGGCTTTGCCGGGCCGCAGGTGTCGTCCCCCTTCCAGGGGGAAGCCGCGTCAGCGGCGCAGGGGGTGGCTCGTTCAGTCCACCAGCTCGTTCAAAGCTTTCTGATAGCGGTTGGCGTGCGAACGCTCGGCCTTGGCCAGGGTCTCGAACCAGTCGGCGATCTCGTCGAAGCCTTCCTCGCGCGCCGTCTTGGCCATTCCTGGGTACATGTCGGTGTACTCGTGGGTTTCGCCGGCCACGGCCGAGGCGAGGTTCTGGCGCGTGCTGCCAATCGGCAGGCCGGTCGCAGGGTCACCCGACTGCTCCAGGAATTCGAGGTGGCCGTGCGCGTGGCCGGTCTCCCCTTCGGCGGTGGAGCGGAACAGCGCCGCCACATCGTTCTGGCCTTCCACGTCGGCCTTGTTTGCGAAATACAGGTAACGGCGGTTGGCCTGGGATTCGCCGGCAAAGGCGTCCTTCAGGCACTGCTCGGTTTTCGAACCTTTCAATGCAGCCATGGGTATCTCCTGTTCGTGGGTGGATGAAGGCGTCCAGCCGACCCCCTTTTGCCGGGGCTGGCCCGCTGAGACAGGCACAAAGTTACGCCCGCCGCGCGACCGGGTCCAGTAGGCGACGGCTATGCGGCGCATTACTGACGACTATCAAGGGGGAACAGGTGATAACCGTTCGCAACACGCACCGGCGCCCGAGGGAAAACCCCGTGCCTGCGCTGCTTCGTTAGAGCACAGCACCGCTGTCGGACCCCCCCGACCACCGAGCCCTGCGCAGGCGACACTCGAATAAAATCAAGCACTTCCCGATCTTTTTCCCAGCGGCGCCCAGCGGGGCGCCGCTGCACTTTTTGCGCCCCTCGCCCATGTCTGACGCTCTCGACACCCTGCAGCAACCCGGTCTGAACAGCCTGTCCAAATCCTTCGAGCCCGCCGCGCTGGAAGCCCACTGGGGCCCCGAGTGGGAAAAACGCGGGTACGGCGTGGCGGGCTTCCGCGGCACTTCGGCCCCCAGCGCGGAAGCCGCTGCCGCAGGCAAGAACTTCGCCATCCAGCTGCCGCCGCCCAACGTGACCGGCACGCTGCACATGGGCCACGCGTTCAACCAGACGATCATGGACTCGCTCACGCGCTACCACCGCATGAGCGGCTTCAACACCGCGTGGATCCCCGGCACCGACCACGCCGGCATCGCCACCCAGATCGTGGTCGAGCGCCAACTGCAGGAACAGAAGCTCAGCCGCCACGACCTGGGCCGCAAAAACTTCGTCGCCAAGGTCTGGGAGTGGAAGGAACAGTCGGGCAACACCATCACCACCCAGATGCGCCGCATGGGCGACAGCGTGGACTGGACGCGCGAGTACTTCACCATGGACGAGAAGCTCTCGACCGTGGTGACCGAGACCTTCGTCAAGCTCTACCAGCAGGGTCTGATCTACCGCGGCAAGCGCCTGGTCAACTGGGACCCGGTGCTGATGTCGGCGGTGTCCGACCTGGAAGTGGAGAGCGACGAGGAAGACGGCTCGCTCTGGCACATCGCCTACCCGCTGGTCAACGGTTCGGGTCACCTGACCGTGGCCACCACCCGCCCCGAAACCCTGCTGGGCGACGTGGCCGTGATGGTGCATCCCGAAGACGAGCGCTACAGCGCCCTGATCGGCCAGTATGTGAAGCTGCCACTGTGCGACCGCGAGATCCCGGTGATCGCCGACGAGTACGTGGACCGCGCCTTCGGCACCGGCGTGGTCAAGGTCACGCCCGCCCACGACGCGAACGACTACGCCGTCGGCCAGCGCCACCAGCTGCCCATCATCGGCGTGCTGCACCTCAACGCCACCATCAACGACAACGCGCCCGAGAAATACCGCGGCCTGGACCGCTTTGTCGCGCGCAAACAGGTCGTGGCCGACCTGGAAGCCGCCGGCCTGCTGGTCGAGGTGAAGAAGCACAAGCTGATGGTCCCGCGCTGCGCCCGCACCGGCCAGGTGGTCGAGCCCATGCTGACCGACCAGTGGTTCGTGGCCATGACCAGCAAGGGCAATCAGCACAACACCAGCGGCACCTCCATCGCCGACAAGGCGATTGCCGCCGTGCAGACCGGCCAGGTGAAGTTCGTCCCCGAAAACTGGGTCAACACCTACAACCAGTGGATGAACAACATCCAGGACTGGTGCATTTCCCGCCAGCTCTGGTGGGGTCACCAGATCCCGGCGTGGTACGACGAGCAGGGCCAGGTCTACGTGGCGCGCAACGAAGCCGAGGCGCAGGCCCAGGCCGGTGCGGACAAAGTTCTCAAGCGTGACGAAGACGTGCTGGACACCTGGTACTCCTCGGCCCTCGTGCCCTTCAGCACCATGGGCTGGCCGAACCTGACCGACGCTGCGACCGACGACTACAGCCTCTACCTGCCCAGCAGCGTACTGGTCACGGGCTACGACATCATCTTCTTCTGGGTGGCCAGGATGATCATGATGACGACCCACTTCACCGGCCGCGTGCCGTTCAAGGACGTGTACATCCACGGTCTGGTGCGCGACGCGCAGGGCCAGAAGATG
>NZ_JBPCSJ010000075.1:0-2890 GCF_051007235.1 Hydrogenophaga sp.
GGCCTTCGCTCTCCACCGCGCGCGAGCCGGTCTTGTGCAGCAGGTTGGCGCACTGGTAGAGACGGAAGAAGACGCGGTTGGCCAGCTCCATGCGGGCGATGGACGATGGGGATTCGACGGTTTTCATGACAGTGGCAGACATGGGGAAGGCCCCGTGGGTTTTCTGAAAAGACAATGTGTTGTCTGAATATCGGGGCGCATCCCGGGTGTGTCAAGGACCAACGACAGAGGCTGGACATCACATGAACATGCAGGCAGTCTGGATCAACGGCCATGGGGGCAACGAGGTGGTGGCGTTTGGCGAGCGGCCCTTGCCGGCCCGGCCACCTGGCCATGTGCGCGTGCGCCTGCACGCGGCCACCGTCAACCGCGTGGACCTGTACATGCGCGACAGCGGCGCCGGCATCACCCACCAGCTGCCGCAGATCATGGGCCTGGATGGCGCCGGCACGGTGGACGAGGTCGATGCCGACGAGACCTTGCTCCGCCCCGGCCAGCCGGTGGTGCTGCACCCCGGCATCGGCTGCGGGCGCTGCGAGTTCTGCCAGCGCGGCGAGGGCGTGCTGTGCGTGCACATGCGCCTGCTGGGCGAACACCGCGACGGCACCTTTGCCCAGTACGTCAGCCTGCCCGCGGGCAACGTGTTCCCGATGCCGGTCGGTCTGTCGTTCACCGAGGCCGCGGCGCTGGGCGTGAACCACCTGACCGCCTGGCGCATGCTGTTCACCAAGGCGCAACTCAAGCACTGGGAGACGGTGCTGGTGTTTGGCATCGGTGGCGGCGTGTCATTGGCGGCGCTGCAGTTGGCCAAGCTCACTGGGGCACGCGTGATCGTGACCTCGCGCGACGACGCGAAGCTCGAACGCGCGCTCGCCATGGGTGCGGACCACGCCATCAACGGCCGCACGCAGGACGTGGCCAAGGCCGTGCTGGCCGCCACCGGTGGTCGCGGTGTGGACGTGGTGTTCGAGAACGTGGGCGAGGCCGTGTGGGCTTCGGCCATGAAGTCACTGGTGCGTGGCGGGCGTCTGGTCACCTGCGGCGCCACCACCGGCGACCAGCCGCCGGCCGATCTGCGCCGCATCTTCATCCGCCAGCTGCAGATCCTGGGGTCCACATTGGGCGAGTTCAAAGAGTTCCGCGACCTGCTGGCCTTCGTGCAGCGCAGCGGCCTCAGGCCCGTGATCGACAGCACCTACCCACTGGAGCAGGTGCACGCCGCGCTGGACCGCCTTGAATCGGGCGCGCAGTTCGGCAAGGTCGCGCTGCGCATCGACTAGGGCCTGTTCACACTATTTTTCCAAGATGCGTTGCGGATCAAAAAGGCCATGCGCAAGGCGCGAAACGCAGCCGGGGTATGCCCCCGGCAAGGCTTCGCAACGCCGCGCATGGCCTTTTTGGCCGCAACCCGAAGGGAAGGGGCTGAAAACAACGCCACTCTTCGTTGCACGCCTAGGCCAGACGCCCAGTCTGGCCGTCGCCGCGCGCCTCAATTGGCGCTGTTTTCAGCCCGTTCGCACTTGGAAAAATAGTGTGAACAGGCCCTGGTTTCTTTTCAACGGACTTTCTTCATGACCATGGTTCGCACCGAAACGATCGGCGATGTGCTGCTGATCGAAATCAACAACCCGCCCATCAACGCCGGCTCGCTGGGCGTGCGCCAGGGCCTGATGGCCGCTGTCGAACAGCTGGCCGCCGACCCGGCGCTGCGCGCGGGCGTGCTGATCGGCGCTGGCAGCACCTTCGTGGCCGGTTCGGACCTGCGCGAGTTCGGCCAGCCGCTGCAGGAGCCGCAGCTGCCCGGCGTGCTCGCCGCCATCGAAGCCTGCGCCAAGCCCGTGGTGGCCGCGCTGCACGGCGCGGCCCTGGGCGGTGGCCTGGAGCTGGCGCTGGCCTGCGACGCGCGCCTCGCGCTGGCCGGCACCGTGCTGGGCCTGCCCGAGGTCACGCTGGGCATCATCCCCGGCGCGGGCGGCACGCAGCGCCTGCCGCGCCGCACCGGCCTGATTCGCGCGATCCAGATGGTCTGCAGCGGTGAGCGCATCCAGGCTGAAGCCGCGCGCGACCTCCGGCTGGACGACGCGGTGGTGGCCGACGATCTGCAGGGCCACGCCGTGGCGCTGGCGCGCCAGCTCATGGGCAAATGCCGCATCAGCGCCGAGGCCGTGCCCGACGAAGACGCGGCCGCCGTGGACCAGGCCGAGCAGGCCGCGCTGCGCGCGGGCAAACGCCGCCCGGCCGTGGTGGCCGCCATCGAGGCGGTGAAAGACGCCGCCCGGCTGCCCTTTGCCGAGGGTCTGGCGCGTGAGCGCGCGGTGTTCCAGCGGCTGCGCACCTCGCCCGAGGCGTTCGCGCTGCGCCACCAGTTCTTTGCCGAGCGCGACGCCGTGCGCCTGCCGGCCGACGTGCAGGCGGCGCCGCGCCCGGTGCAGACCGTGGCCATCATCGGCGCCGGCACCATGGGCACCGGCATTGCCATCGCCGCGCTGGACGCCGGCCTGACCGTGCTGCTGCTGGAGCAGGACGAGGCGGCGCTCGAGCGCGGCGGTCGGCGTGTGGCGGACCATTACGAGACCCGGGTGGCCGCCGGCAAGCTCGGCGCGCGCGCGGCCAGCGATCGGGTGGCGCAGCTGCACGCGACCACCGACTGGACCCGCCTGGCCACGGCCGACCTGGTGATCGAAGCCGTGTTCGAAGACCTCGCCGTCAAACAGGACGTCTTTCGCAAGATCGACGCCCACGCGCGCCCCGGGGCCGTGCTGGCCACCAACACCTCCTATCTCGACGTGGACGCGATCGCTAACGCCACCGCACGCCCGCAGGACGTGCTGGGCCTGCACTTCTTCAGCCCGGCCAACGTCATGAAGCTGCTGGAGGTGGTGCGCGGTGC
>NZ_JBPCSJ010000076.1:0-2771 GCF_051007235.1 Hydrogenophaga sp.
TCTGGCGGCCGATGCCCTGGCCGCGGCAGGCCTGGTCGACCACCACGTCCTCGGCAATGGCCGAGGGCGTGCCGCGGTGGGCCAGGTTGTGCATGACCAGCAGGGCGTAGCTGCCGACCACCGCGCCCGCGGCATCGATGGCCACGAACAGGCGGTAGCTGGGGTAGCGCGCGAACTGGGCGAAGACCTCGCGCGCCTGCTCGGGGCCGAGCACCTCGCCGTCGTCCAGGCCGGGCTGTGCGTACAGCGCCAGCACGGCCGGCAGGTCGTCGGCCGTGGCTTCGCGCAGCATCACGGCGTCAGTCATGGGCCGGCTCCGGTGCGGTGGCCTGTGCCGCCTGCCGCTCCTGGCAGTGGTCGGAGTCGGAGCAGACGTGCAGGCGCGTGCCCTGGTCGTCGGTGATGATTTCGTCGAGGAAGCTGTCGGTGGCGCCGCACAGCGCGCAGGGCACGTCCCACTTCTGGACCTCGAACGGGTGGTCCTCGAAGCCCAGGCTCTCGACCTTCGTGTACGGCGGCACCGCGTAGATGCGCTTTTCCCGCCCGGCGCCGAACAGCTGCAGGGCCGGGTTCATGTGCATCTTGGGGTTGTCGAACTTCGGGATCGGCGACGGCGCCATCAGGTAGCGGCCGTTGACCATGACGGGGTAGTCGTAGGTGGTGGCGATGTGGCCGTGGCGCGCGATGTCTTCATAGAGCTTCACGTGCATCAGCCCGTATTCGGCCAGGGCGTGCAGCGTGCGGGTCTCGGTCTCGCGCGGCTCCAGCCGCTGCATGGGCTCGGGCACCGGCACCTGGTAGACGATCACCTGCCCTTCGCGCAGCGGCGTCTCCGGAATGCGGTGGCGCGTCTGGATGATGTCGGCCTCGGTCGTGCGCGTGGTCACCTCGACACCGGTGGTGCGCTGGAAGAAGCGGCGGATGTTGACCGCGTTGACGGTGTCGTCCGATCCCTGGTCGATCACCTTGAGGGTGTCGTCCGGCCCGATCACCGCCGCCGTGACCTGTATGCCGCCCGTGCCCCAGCCGTAGGGCAGCGGCATTTCGCGCGAGCCGAAGGGCACCTGGTAGCCGGGGATGGCGACGGCCTTGAGGATGGCGCGGCGGATCATGCGCTTGGTGCGCTCGTCCAGGTACGCGAAGTTCACACCCGGCTCGGTGGCGGGCGCTTCGGGGTGCAGCAGTTCGGGATTCATGGGCGCGTTCATGCGGCCTCCGGGTCCGGGTTGGGTTGGCGCCGGGCTTCGGCGCGCATGCGGCGCACCAGTTCCAGCTCGGACTGGAAGTCCACGTAGTGCGGCAGCTTCAGGTGCTGCACGAAGCCCGAGGCTTCCAGGCTGTCGCTGTGCGAGAGCACGAACTCCTGCTGCTGCGCCGGTGCCTCGACGGTTTCGCCCAGCTCGGGGGCGCGCAGCGCGCGGTCCACCAGGCTCATGGCCATGGCCTTGCGCTCGCTGTGACCGAAGGCCAGGCCGTAGCCGCGCGTGAACTTCGGCGGCTCGGTCTTGCTGCCGGCGAACTGGTTGACCATTTCGCACTCGGTGATCTCGATCTCGCCGATGGACACGGGGAAGTCCAGCTCCTCGGGTTCGAGCACCACTTCGACCTGGCCCAGCCGCACCTCGCCCACGAAGGGGTGGGTGTGCGAATAGCCGCGCTGGGTGGAATAGGCCATGGCCAGCAGGAAGCCCTCATCTCCGCGCGCCAGGTTTTGCAGGCGGGTGGCGCGGTCGGCCGGGAAGCGCAGCGGCTCGCGCGTCAGGTCCACCGGCTCGGGGTCGCCCTCGGGCACCGGGTGGGTCTCGATCAGGCCCTCCTGGTTCAGCAGGTCGACCACGCGCGGAGCCGGGGCGGGCACTGCCGTGGCCGCCGCCGTGGCGCTGCCCGGCGTAGCGGCGTTGGCCAGCAGCGTGAAGTCCAGCAGGCGCTGGGTGTAGTCGTAGGTCGGGCCCAGGATCTGGCCGCCCGGCAGGTCCTTGAAGGTCGCCGAGATGCGGCGGTCCGGCCGCATCTGCGCGGTGTCCAGCGCGCGCGTGGTGCCCAGGCGCGGCAGCGTGGCGCGGTAGGCGCGCAGCAGGAAGATGGCCTCCACCAGATCGCCCGCGGCCTGCTTGATCGCCAGCGCGGCCAGTTCGGCGTCGTACACCGAGCCCTCGGTCATCACGCGGTCCACCGCCAGCTTCATCTGCTGGCGGATCTGGTCCACGCTCAGCTCGGGTTGCTGCGGGTCGCCGCGGCGCTGTTCGGCCAGCAGGCGGTAGCTGTGGAGGATGGCGGTTTCACCGCCCTTGACGGCCACGTACATGGTCAGGCCTCCTGGGTCGCGCGCACGCGGGTGCTGCGGGGCAGGCCCGCGATGTGGGTGGGCGTGGCCAGGAACAGGTCCACGCCGCGCGGGAAGCTGCGGTGGTTGGTGTCCCACTGGTCGGCGAAGTCACCGGGCAGGCCGTGGACGGACAGGCTCTGGTCGGTCGCGATGCCGGGGCCGGTGAGCACGAAGGCCTCGGCCTCTGCGTCGCCCACCGCGGCCACTTCGACCACGCAGGTGGCCGACTGGTCGGGGTACTCGTGGGTGCCGGCGTTCAGCGTGGCCAGGGGCGGCAGCGCGTCGCCTTCGGCGATCCAGAGGAAGCGTGCCGCCGCGGGCGATGCGGCCCAGCGGCAGCCGGTGTGGAAGCGCAGCCAGGCGGCGGCGTCGCTGGCGGCCAGCGCGGGCGAGAGCCACACCGCGCAGTCGCTGTCCACCAGCGCCTGCAGCAGCAGGGCGGCGG
>NZ_JBPCSJ010000077.1:0-9421 GCF_051007235.1 Hydrogenophaga sp.
GCCGCCTGCGACGCGCTGCGGGCGGCGGGGCACGAAGCCCTGGTGCAGCACAAGACCGGGCTGGTGCTCGACGCCTATTTCTCGGCCACCAAGCTGACCTGGCTGCTGGATCACGTCCCGGGCGCCCGGGCACGGGCCGAGCGAGGCGAACTGGCCTTCGGCACGGTGGACAGCTGGCTGGTCTGGCGCCTGACCGGCGGCCGTGTGCACGCCACCGACCCCAGCAACGCCAGCCGCACGCTGCTGTTCAACCGGCACACGCAGGCGTGGGACGAAGAGCTGCTGGCGCTGTTCAACATCCCGCGCCCGCTGCTGCCCGAGGTGCGACCCAGCAGCGGCGATTTCGGGGCCTGCGATCCGGCCCTTTTCGGGGCATCCATCCCCATCGCCGGGGTGGCGGGCGACCAGCAGGCCGCCACCTTCGGCCAGGCCTGCCACCGGCCGGGCATGGCCAAGAACACGTACGGCACGGGCTGCTTCATGCTCATGAACGCCGGCGCCGCACCGGCGGCCTCGCGCCACCGGCTGCTGGCCACGGTGGGCTGGGCGCTGGACGGGCAGCCGCCGGTGCACTGCCTGGAAGGCTCGGTGTTCATGGCCGGCGCCACCGTGCAGTGGCTGCGCGACGGGCTGCAGATCATCCAGAGTGCTGGCGAGGTCGAAGCGCTGGCCGCCAGCGTGCCCGACAGTGGCGACGTGTGCCTGGTCCCCGCTTTCACCGGCCTGGGCGCGCCGCACTGGGACGGCCATGCCCGCGCCGCCCTGCTGGGCATGACGCGCGGCACCACCCGTGCCCACATCGCCCGCGCTGCGCTGGACGCCATTGCCCTGCAGAGCGCCGAAGTGTTCGACGCCATGACCGCCGACGCTGGCGTACCGCTGCGGGAGTTGCGCGTGGACGGCGGCGCCAGCGCCAACAACCTGCTCATGCAGTTGCAGGCCGATGCACTGGGCGTGCCCGTGGTGCGCCCGCGCATCACCGAAACCACGGTGCTGGGCGCGGCCTACCTGGCCGGGCTGGCGGCGGGCGTCTGGCGTGACACCGATGAGCTGGCGGCACTGTGGCAAGTGGACCGGGTGTTCGAACCTGCCTGGGGCGCCGACCGGCGCCAGGCCCTGCGTGCCCGCTGGGCGCAGGCGGTGGAGCGTTCGCGGGGTTGGGCAACATGACCCCTTGGCCATGGATGCCACGCCCATGACCGGTCCCTCCGCGCGGGCCGCCCGCTGGGCAAGGCTCTCGGCCACGTCGGCGGTCGATCTGGCGGTTGTCGGCGGCGGTGCCACTGGCCTCGGCGTGGCGCTGGACGCCGCCTTGCGCGGCTTTTCCGTCGCCCTGTTCGACTCGCACGACTTCGCCGGCGGCACCTCGTCCCGTTCCACCAAGCTGTTGCACGGTGGCGTGCGTTACCTGGCGCAGGGCAACATCGCCCTGGTGCGCGAAGCGCTGGCCGAACGCGCCACGGTGCTGCGCATCGCGCCCCACCTGGCGCAACCCCTGCCGTTCGTGATGCCGTCCTACCACTGGTGGCAGACACCCTTCTACGGCATGGGCCTCAAGCTGTACGACCTGATGGCCGGCCGCGCCGGTCTCGGTCGCACCGCTTTTCTCTCCCGTTCCGAAACCCTCGCTGCGCTGCCGGGCGCCGACCCGGCCGGCTTGCAAGGCGGTGTGCGCTACTGGGACGGCCAGTTTGACGACGCCCGGTTGGCCCTCACGCTCGCGCGCAGCGCCGAGGCAGTGGGCGCCCGGGTGCTCAACTACGTGCAGGTCACGGGCATCCGGCGCCGGTCGGACGCCCCCGACGCCTGGACCGATGTCGACCTGCAGGACCGTCTGGACGGCGTGGCCCACCGGCTGCAGGCCCGCTGTGTGGTCAACGCCACCGGCGTCTGGGTCGACGACCTGCGGGCCGGCGCCCACCGCGAAGGGCCTGCGCCCGAGCGGATGGTCAGCCCGAGTCAGGGTGTGCACGTCGTGGTGGACCGCGAATTCATGCCGGGCGACCACGCCCTCCTGATTCCCAAGACGCGCGACGGACGGGTGCTGTTCGCTGTGCCCTGGCTGGGCAAACTCATTCTGGGCACCACCGACACGCCGCGCCAGGACCTGCCGCGGGAGCCCCAGGCCTTCGACGAGGAACTGGCCTTCATCCTGGGTGTAGCGGGGCGGGTGCTGCGGCGCCCCGTGCGCCACGAAGACATCCGCAGTATCTGGGTGGGTTTGCGGCCGCTGGGGGCGCCACCAGCGAGCACGCAAAGCGGGACCAAGGTGCTCTCCCGTGAACACACCATCGTGGTCGATGGCAACGGCCTCGTCACGGTCACCGGCGGCAAGTGGACAACCTACCGCGCCATGGCCGAGGATGTGCTGGACCGCTGTTTTTCCAGCGGCCTGTTGCCCAGGCGCGAGGGCGGGCTGAGCGAACGCCACCTGCTGCTGGGCACGCCCGATCCTGGATCGCCCGCGGTGCCGCTTCACGAGCCACCGGGCTTGCACCTGTACGGGTCGGAATCCTCCAAGGTCTTGCAATGCCCCGGCGCCGACCGTGGGCTCGGGATGGGACTGACCGAAGCCATGGTGCGGCACGCGGTCAGAAGTGAGCATGCGCTCACTATCGAAGATGTCCTCGCGCGCCGTTGGCGCGCCCTGTTCCTCGACGCAAAGGCTGCGGCTGCCATGGCGCCTGCGGTCTCGGACATCCTGCGAGAAGAAGGTATCGCCGATCCGGCGCTGGACACCTTCCTGCAACTGTGCCGTCGTTATCTGCCGCCGGCGCCACGCGATTGATCGATCGCGGGTGTTGACACGCCGCTGAAGTAGTGCAATAATCTGCGGCTTCGCTGTAAAAAAAGCGAAGTTATCTGCCCAACCGACGCGGGGTGAGACTGGCCAGCAGGCTGCTCATTCGGCTACGACGGGCCCAAGACTGATCACTTCCGGCCGTGGTGGCTGGCAGGATTCAAGTTGGGACTTAAATCAAATGATCCAAACGCAATCTCGACTCGATGTTGCTGACAACACGGGTGCCAAGTCCGTGATGTGCATCAAGGTGCTGGGCGGCTCCAAGCGCCGCTATGCCAGCGTGGGCGATGTCATCAAAGTCAGCATCAAGGAAGCAGCGCCCCGTGGCCGCGTCAAAAAAGGCGAGGTGTACAACGCTGTGGTGGTTCGCACCGCCAAGGGCATCCGTCGTCAGGACGGCGCCCTGATCAAGTTCGACGGCAACGCCGCCGTGCTGCTCAACGCCAAGCTGGAGCCCATCGGCACCCGCATCTTCGGCCCGGTCACGCGTGAACTGCGTACCGAGAAGTTCATGAAGATCGTGTCCCTGGCGCCCGAGGTTCTCTGAGGAATCATCATGAACAAGATTCGTAGTGGTGACGAAGTCATCGTGATCGCAGGCCGCGACAAAGGCAAGCGCGGCAAGGTCGTCAGCCGTGCCGACGACAGCAAGCTGGTCGTCGAAGGCGTGAACATCGTCAAGAAGCACGCCAAGCCCAACCCCATGAAGGGTGTGACCGGCGGCATCGTGGAAAAGACCATGCCGATCCACCAGTCCAACGTCGCCATCTTCAATGGCGCCACGGGCAAGGCTGATCGCGTGGGCATCAAGCTCCTGGCCGACGGCAAGAAAGTGCGCGTCTTCAAGTCCAGCGGCGAAGAAATCAAGGTGGCCTGAACATGACACGCTTTGCTGAAATCTACCGCGACAAAGTCGCGCCTAGCCTGATCGAGAAGTTCGGCTACAAGTCCGCCATGGAAGTGCCGCGCATCACCAAAATCACCCTGAACATGGGTGTGAGCGAGGCTGTGGCCGACAAGAAGGTCATGGACAACGCCGTGGGCGACCTGACCAAGATTGCTGGCCAGAAGCCGGTGGTGACCAAGGCCAAGAAGGCCATCGCGGGTTTCAAGATCCGTGAGCAGCAGCCCATCGGCTGCATGGTGACCCTGCGCGGCGCCCGCATGTACGAATTCCTGGACCGTTTCGTCACCGTGGCCCTGCCCCGTGTGCGCGACTTCCGTGGTATCTCGGGCAAGGCTTTTGACGGCCGTGGCAACTACAACATCGGCGTCAAAGAACAGATCATCTTCCCCGAGATCGAGTACGACAAGGTCGATGCCCTGCGCGGCCTGAACATCAGCATCACGACAACCGCCAAGAACGACGAAGAGTGCAAGGCTCTGCTGGCTGGTTTCCGTTTCCCGTTCAAGAACTGAGGTGGCGCGTGGCTAAACAAGCACTACTCCAACGCGAAATCAAGCGCGAGAAACTCGCCGCCAAGTTCGCGAAGAAATACACCGAGCTGAAGGCAACCGCCAACGACGCCAAGCAAAGCGACGAAGCTCGCGACGCCGCACGTCAGGCGCTGCAGAAGCTGCCCCGCAACGCGAACCCGACCCGCCAGCGCAACCGCTGCGAGATCACCGGTCGTCCGCGTGGCACCTTTGCCTACTTCGGCCTGGCCCGTGCCAAGGTCCGCGAAATGGCGTTTGCCGGCGAGATCCCCGGCATCACCAAAGCCAGCTGGTAAGCCCTAGGAGAACCACAAATGAGCATGAGTGATCCTATCGCCGACATGTTGACCCGCATCCGCAACGCGCAGATGGTCGAAAAGGCCACCGTGTCGATGCCGGCATCCAAAGTCAAGGCCGCGATTGCCCAAGTCCTGAAGGACGAGGGTTACATCGACGGTTTCAAGGTGACCAACGAAGGCGGCAAGAGCGAACTCCAGATCGCCTTGAAGTACTACGCCGGTCGTCCCGTGATCGAGCGCATCGAGCGCGTGAGCAAGCCTGGCCTGCGTATCTACCGCGGCCGTGATGCTCTGCCCCAGGTCCAGAACGGTCTGGGCGTGGCCATCGTCACCACCCCCCAGGGTGTGATGACCGATCGCAAAGCGCGTGCTACCGGCGTCGGTGGCGAAGTGCTGTGCTACGTCGCCTGATGCGGGCATTGAGGAGCAACTGAAATGTCACGTATTGGTAAGCAACCGGTCGCCGTCCCCGCTGGGGTCGAAGTGGCTGTCAAAGACGACTTGATCAACGTCAAGGGTGCCCTGGGTGCCCTGGCCCTGGCGCAAAGCGCGCTGGTCAAGGTCGAGAACAACGCTGGCACGCTGTCGTTCACCCCGGTGAACGAGTCTCGCGAAGCCAACGCCATGTCGGGCACCATGCGTCAGCTGGTGAACAACATGGTCAACGGCGTGAGCAAGGGCTTCGAGAAGAAGCTGTCCCTGATCGGCGTGGGCTACAAGGCCCAGGCTCAGGGCACCAAGCTCAACCTGAACGTCGGTTACTCGCACCCGGTCGAGATCGAAATGCCCGCGGGCATCAAGGTCGAAACCCCGACGCCGACCGAAGTCATCATCAAGGGCGCTGACCGTCAGCGCGTGGGCCAGATCGCTTCCGAAGTGCGCGCCGTGCGCCCTCCCGAGCCCTACAAGGGCAAGGGCATCCGTTATTCGGATGAGAAGGTCGTGATCAAGGAAACCAAGAAGAAGTAAGGACCAGGATCATGTTGACCAAAAAAGAGCAACGTCTCCGCCGGGCCCGTCAGACGCGCATCCGCATTGCGCAGCAAGGCGCCGTTCGCCTGACCGTGAACCGCACCAACCTGCACATCTACGCCAGCGTCATTTCTGGCGACGGTTCCAAGGTGCTGGCAGCGGCCTCCACGGCCGAAGCCGAAGTGCGCGCCCAGATCGGTGCAGCTGGCAAAGGTGGCAACACCGCTGCTGCCGCACTGATCGGCAAGCGCATCGCCGAAAAGGCCAAGGCCGCCGGCATCGAGAAGGTCGCGTTCGACCGCTCCGGTTTTGCCTATCACGGCCGTGTGAAAGCCCTCGCCGACGCGGCTCGCGAAGCCGGTCTGCAGTTCTGATCAAGCGGGATACACAAAATGGCTAAATTTACGGCTAATGTAAAGAACGAAGCGAACGACGACGGCCTGCGCGAGAAGATGATCGCGATCAACCGCGTGACCAAGGTGGTCAAGGGTGGTCGTATCCTCGGTTTCGCTGCGCTGACCGTGGTCGGTGATGGCGATGGCCGCGTCGGCATGGGCAAGGGCAAAGCCCGCGAAGTGCCTGTGGCCGTGCAAAAGGCCATGGAGCAGGCCCGCCGCAACATGATCAAGGTGTCGCTCAAGAGCGGGTCCCTGCACCACGCGGTGCATGGTGAGCACGGCGCCTCCAACGTCATGATGCTGCCCGCCTCCAAGGGTACCGGCATCATCGCTGGCGGCCCGATGCGCGCCGTGTTCGAAGTGTTGGGCATCACCGACGTCGTAGCCAAGAGCCACGGCTCGAGCAACCCGTACAACCTGGTGCGCGCCACGCTGGACGCACTGAAGAACTCCACGACTCCCGCCGATGTGGCCGCCAAGCGCGGCAAGTCGGTCGAAGAGATCCTGGGCTGATGGGAACGATCATGACCACTCAAACCACCGTCAAGGTTCAACTGGTGCGCAGCCCGATCGGCACCAAGCAATCGCACCGCGACACCGTTCGTGGCCTCGGTCTGCGCAAGCTCAACAGCGTGAGCGAACTGCAGGACACGCCCGCCGTGCGCGGCATGATCAACAAGATCGCCTACCTGGTGAAGGTGCTGTAAGCACCCGACCGAAGAGGACTCATTCGTCATGGAACTCAACACCATTCAACCCGCAGCGGGCGCCAAGCACGCCAAGCGTCGCGTCGGTCGTGGCATCGGCTCCGGCCTGGGCAAGACCGCCGGTCGCGGCCACAAGGGTCAAAAATCGCGCTCTGGCGGCTACCACAAAGTCGGCTTCGAAGGCGGTCAGATGCCACTGCAGCGCCGCTTGCCCAAGCGTGGTTTCAAGTCGGCTCAACTGCAGTTCAACGCTGAAGTGACGCTGGCCGACCTGAACACGGTGGACGCCGCCGAGATCGACATCCTGGTGCTCAAGCAAGCCGGCCTCGTGGCCCAGCTCGCCAAGCGCGTCAAGGTGGTCAAGACCGGTGAGATCGCCCGTGCGGTCACGCTCAAGAACATCGGCGCCACCGCCGCTGCCAAGGCTGCCATCGAAGCCGCCGGCGGCTCGCTGGCCTGATCCAGATCGCAAGCAGAAGGCAATCTGTGGCTACTGGCTCCACGACCCTGGCCAAGACGGGCAAGTTCGGCGACCTGCGTCGCCGGCTGGTCTTTCTGTTGCTGGCCTTGGTGGTTTACCGCATCGGTGCGCACATTCCTGTGCCCGGCATCGATCCTGCTCAGCTTGCACAGCTGTTCAAGGGTCAGGCCGGTGGCATCCTCAGCCTGTTCAACATGTTCTCGGGTGGGGCGCTGTCGCGTTTCACGGTATTTGCATTGGGGATCATGCCGTACATCTCGGCGTCGATCATCATGCAGCTGATGACGTATGTCGTCCCGACCTTCGAGCAGTTGAAGAAGGAAGGCGAAGCTGGCCGCCGCAAGATCACCGCTTACACGCGTTACGGCACCCTGGGTCTGGCGATCTTTCAGGCCATGGGCATCGCCCTGGCACTGGAAGGTCAGGCCGGCTTGGTGATTGCGCCGGGCATGGGCTTCCGCGTGACCGCGGTGGTCAGCCTGGTGGCAGGCACCATGTTCCTGATGTGGCTGGGTGAGCAGATCACCGAGCGCGGTCTGGGCAACGGGATCTCGATCATGATCTTTGCCGGTATCGCTGCGGGTTTGCCGAACGCCATCGGAGGCTTGCTGGAGTTGGTTCGCACCGGCGCCATGAACATCCTGGTGTCGCTCTTCATCATCGCGCTGGTGGTTCTGGTGACCTACTTCGTGGTGTTCGTCGAACGCGGTCAGCGCAAGATCCTGGTGAACTACGCACGCCGTCAGGTGGGCAACAAGGTGTATGGCGGGCAGTCGTCGCACCTGCCGCTGAAGCTGAACATGGCCGGTGTGATCCCTCCGATCTTTGCCTCGTCCATCATCCTGTTGCCGACCACCATCGTCAGCTGGGTGAGCACTGGTGATTCGACCCGTTGGCTGCGCGACATCGCTTCGGCTTTGTCGCCTGGTCAGCCGATCTACGTGGCGCTGTACGCCGCGGCCATCGTGTTTTTCTGCTTCTTCTACACGGCGCTCGTGTTCAACAGCCGAGAGACCGCCGACAACCTGAAGAAGAGTGGTGCTTTCATCCCGGGTATTCGTCCTGGCGATCAGACGGCCCGCTACATTGACAAGATCCTGCTGCGCCTGACGTTGGCTGGTGCGATCTACATCACGGCGGTGTGTTTGCTGCCGGAGTTCCTGATCCTGAAGTACAACGTGCCGTTCTACTTCGGCGGTACCTCACTGCTGATCATCGTGGTTGTCACGATGGACTTCATGGCCCAAGTGCAGAACTACATGATGTCCCAGCAGTACGAATCGCTGTTGAAAAAGGCCAGCTTCAAATCCTGAACAGCGGGTCTGTCGCATGGCCAAAGACGATGTGATCGAGATGCAGGGTGAGGTGGTCGAAAACCTCCCCAACGCAACGTTCCGGGTCAAGTTGGAAAACGGACATGTGGTGTTGGGCCACATTTCCGGAAAGATGAGGATGCACTACATCCGCATACTTCCGGGAGACAAGGTCAAAGTGGAGCTCACGCCCTACGACTTGACCAGGGCGCGGATCGTGTTCCGCGCGAAATGACAAGTCAGTGGTTGAATGTTTGGAATATTTAGGAGAAGACTATGAGAGTTTCGGCGTCGGTCAAAAAAATGTGCCGCAACTGTAAGATCATCAAGCGCAAGGGCGTCGTGCGAGTCATCTGCACCGACCCGCGCCACAAACAGCGTCAAGGCTGATTCGGAAGTTCAGAGGAAGCAACATGGCTCGTATTGCAGGTATCAACATTCCGCCGCACAAGCACGCCGAAATCGGCTTGACGGCTATCTTTGGCATTGGTCGCACCCGCGCTCGCAAGATCTGCGAAGCCTGCGGCATCGACTACTCCAAGAAGATCAAGGATCTGAGCGACGCGGAACTGGAAAAGGTTCGCGACCAGGTCGGCACCTTCACCATTGAAGGTGACCTGCGCCGCGAGACCACCATGAACATCAAGCGTTTGATGGACATCGGTTGCTACCGTGGTTTCCGTCACCGCCGTGGTCTGCCGGTCCGTGGTCAGCGCACCAAGACCAACGCCCGCACCCGCAAAGGTCCGCGCAAGGCCGCGCAGTCGCTCAAGAAATAATCGGTTGAAAGAGAAACATGGCTAAAGCTCCTTCCAGCTCGGCATCCGCACGCGTCCGCAAAAAGGTTCGCAAGAACATTGCCGACGGCATTGCTCACGTGCACGCGTCGTTCAACAACACCATCATCACCATCACTGACCGCCAGGGCAATGCTTTGTCATGGGCGTCGTCAGGTGGTCAAGGTTTCTAGGGCTCACGCAAGTCCACCCCTTTCGCAGCCCAAGTGGCTTC
>NZ_JBPCSJ010000078.1:0-13088 GCF_051007235.1 Hydrogenophaga sp.
GGCCATGAAGCGCGGCTACACCGCCATGGAATACAAGAGCACGATCCGCAAGTTGCGCGCGATCCGGCCCGACCTATCCATGAGCAGCGACTTCATCGTCGGCTTTCCCGGCGAGACCGAAGAAGACTTCCAGAAGATGATGAAGCTGATCACCGACGTCGGCTACGACAGCAGTTTTTCCTTCATCTTCAGCCCGCGCCCCGGCACCCCGGCGGCCAACCTGCCCGACGACACGCCGCACGTGGTCAAGCTCAAGCGCCTGCAGCACCTGCAGGCCGTGCTGGAAGAGAACGTGCGCCGCATCAGCGCCAGCCGCGAAGGCACGGTGCAGCGCATCCTGGTCGAGGGTCCGTCGCGCAAGAACGCCGCCGAACTGATGGGCCGCACCGAGTGCAACCGCATCGTCAACTTCGACGGTGGCCCGAACAGCGCGCGCCTGGTGGGTCAGATGGTCGACGTCAAGATCACCCAGGCGCTGCCGCACTCGCTGCGCGGCGAGGTGCTGACCACCGAACAGGTCGCCTGAGCAGCGGATTCCAGCGCCGGGCCGCCCCAGGCTTGAATCGCGTCCCCTCGGGGGGCAGCGACCCGCGTCAGCGGCGGAGCGGGGGGGCTCAAGACTTTTTCGGCGGCTGCAGGTAACGCTGGTCCGACCAGGTCGCCAGCCACTGCGGCGCGAAGGCCACGAAGATGGCCGAGAACATGCCGGTCAGGAAGGCGTCGCCCCAGGCCATGAGCCAGCGCCCGACGAGGGCGTGCTCCAGCTCCGGCACGCCGACCAGGAGGTGCAGGCCCACCATGAGCGCACCCGAGAGGAACACCGCAGCGGCGGTGCCCAGGAAACCACGCCCCAGGGTGTAGACGAACGGGTTGGCCGGCAACCAGCGGCGCAACACCGCGCCGATGCCCAGGGCCAGCGTGGCCGGCACCAGGCCCACCCAGACCCATTGCGACAGCGCCTGTTCGGCACCGGCCTGCCCGACCACCCAGACCACCAGTCCGACCAGCGCCAGCACCAGCACCGCCAGCGGCCAACCCAGCATCAGCACCAGCAGGCTGGCGCCCGAGAGCTGGATCTGCAGGCCCGGCGGCATCTTCTGCGGCAACAGCCACAGCCAGGGCAACAACGCCACCGCCGCCAACGCGGGCGTGAGCAATGCGCCGCGCAGCATGCGCCAAGGCCGCAGGCCCAGCGCCACCACCAGCGCCAGCACGGCCACACCCCATTCGATCAAGGTCAACATGGGGTCGAAGTATGTGAGTGCGCATCAGGCGCTGACTTGACTTTGGTCAATCGCGTCGGCGCACGGTGTCTGATCCAGAAACGCCGTGGAACTGGCTTCGCAAGGCCACAGGCGTTGTCCCCTGGGGGGAAGACGCGCAGCGGCGCAGGGGGGATCACATCCTGGGCATGCCCTTCATGCCACCCATGCGCTTCATCATCTTCATCAGGCCGCCGCCCTTCATCTTTTTCATCATGCCCTGCATCTGCTCGAATTCCTTGAGCAGGCGGTTGACCTCCTGCACGTGCACGCCGGCCCCGGCGGCGATGCGGCGCTTGCGCGTGGCCTTGATGATTTCGGGCTTGCTGCGCTCCTTGAGCGTCATGCTGCAGATGATGCCTTCCTTGCGCTTGATGTCCTTCTCGGCGCGGGTCAGGTCGGCCTCACTCGCCTTGGCGGCCAGGTTGCCGGGCAGCTTGTCCATCAGGCTGGACAGGCCACCCATCTGCTTCATCTGGCGGATCTGGTCGAGGAAGTCGTTGAGGTCGAAGTCCCCACCGCTCTTGACCTTGGCGGCCAGCTTCTGCGCCGCCGCCATGTCCACCCCGGCGGTGACCTGCTCGACCAGCGCCAGTATGTCGCCCATGCCCAGGATGCGGCCGGCGTGGCGTTCGGCGTCGAACACCTCCAGGCCGTCGATCTTTTCGCTCACACCGGCGAACTTGATCGGCGCGCCCGTGACCTGGCGCACCGACAGCGCCGCGCCACCGCGCGAGTCGCCGTCCATCTTGGTCAGGATGATGCCGGTCAGCGGCAGCGCTTCCTTGAAGGCCTTGGCGGTGTTGACCGCGTCCTGACCCTGCATCGCGTCGACCACGAACAGCGTCTCCACCGGGTGGATGGCGCTGTGCAGTTCCTGGATCTCGCGCATCAGCGCTTCGTCGATGGCCAGACGACCGGCCGTGTCGACCAGCAGCACGTCAAAGTAGTGCTTCTTCGCGTAGTCCAGCGCGGCGCGGGCGATGTCCAGCGGTTTCTGGTCTGGCGAGCTGGGGAACCACTCGGCCCCGGCCTGCGCCGTCACCGTCTTGAGCTGTTCGATGGCGGCCGGGCGGTAGACGTCGCCCGAGACCGTCAGCACCTTTTTCTTGCGCTTCTCGATCAGGTGCTTGGCCAGCTTGGCCGTGGTGGTCGTCTTGCCGGCGCCCTGCAGGCCGGCCATGAGGATGACCGCTGGCGGCTGGGCGGCGAGGTTGATGTCCGACACGCCATCGCCCATGGTGGCGGCCAGTTCGCGGTTGACCACGCTGACCAGCACCTGGCCCGGCGTGAGCGAGCCCACCACCTCTTCGCCCAGCGCTTTTGCTTTGACGCGGACGATGAAATCGCGCACCACCGGGAGCGCCACGTCGGCCTCCAGCAGGGCCATGCGCACCTCGCGCAGCATGTCGGTGACGTTGCTTTCGGTGATGCGGGCCTGGCCACGCATCTCTTTGACGATGCGTGACAGACGGTCGGAAAGGGCTGAGGCCATGGTGCGCTCGGTTGGGTGAGGGAGGTCGGGAGGAGGCTGATCGCAGCGGTGCGGGGCCGCACAGACCGGCGTGGCACCGGCGGGGCACAGGGCCAAGACCCTTTAAACTGTGCCCTGGATTTTAACGGTGCCCGGCCTCTGCCCGGGTCGTCCAACGCCCACCATGCCCTTGCTGCCCGCCCTTGCACTCAACCCGACCGTGGCCGCGCTGTCCGCCGGGGCGGCGCTGGCCTACGCCGTGCTGGCCTGGGCGCACCAGCGCTTGACCGCGGCGCAGGCGCGCTCGGTGATGGCGGTGGCCTGGCTGCTGCACGCGCTGGTGCTGGCCTTGTCCCTGTTCGAGCAGCCACCCCGCTTCGGCTTTGCCCCGGCGCTGTCGGTGACGGCCTGGCTGGTGCTCACGGTTTACGCGGTCGAAAGCCGCCTCTTCCCGCAACTGCGCGCCCGCTGGACCCTGGCCATGCTGGGCATGCTGGTGGTGGTGCTGGCCGCCCTCTTCCCGGGCACCCACTACCCCACGCTGCGCTCGGCCTGGCTGCCGCTGCACTGGGCGCTGGGCATCGCCTCGTATGGCCTGATCGCCGCCGCCGTGATGCACGCCTGGCTGATGCAGCGCGCCGAAAAGGCCATGCGAATGGGCGCGTCGCTGGACACCGCCATACCGCTGCTGACGCTGGAGCGGCTGACCTTCCGCTTCGTCGGTGCCGGCTTCGTGCTGCTCAGCGCCACGCTGCTGGCGGGCTGGTATTTCTCCGAGGTGTTCGCCGACCACTTCGTCTGGAACCACAAGACCGTGTTCTCGGTGCTCTCGTGGTTGACCATGGGCGTGCTGCTGCTGGGCCGCTGGCGCCTGGGCTGGCGCGGGCGCACCGCCGTGCGCACCCTGTACCTGGCGGCCGGCCTCCTGATGCTGGGCTACGTGGGTTCGCGCTTCGTGCTCGAAGTGATCCTGCATAGGGCCTGAGCGGCCGAGCCCCCACACCCCACGCAGCCCCCACCATGAAGTTCGTCCTTGTCATCGCCGTCGTGCTCGTGGCCGTCTGGATCTGGCGCAACAACCGCCGGGAAGAACACCGTGACGAGGCCGGCACGGCCGCACGCCGCCCGGCCAGCCCGGCCCCCATGGTGGCCTGCGGCCAGTGCGGCATGCACCTGCCGCAGGACGAAGCCGTGCGGGGCCAGCGCGGCGTCTATTGCTGCCACGAACACCGCCGCCAGGCCGAAGAGGCCGCGGGTTGACGCCCCACCCCGCCGCCACCGCCTGACATGGCGCTCGATCCGCAATCGCAGTTCTCGCCGTCGTGGCTGGTCACGCTGGAGACCGAAGGCCAGCCCGTTCGCGAACAGCGGCTGCGCGCCTTTGCCCGCCTGTGGCGCATGTTCATGCGCACCCGCGTGTTCATCGCGGCGGTGCTGCTGGCGCTGCAGGTGTTCGTGGTGGTCACACGGTCGGGCGGGCCATCGTGGCTGCTCCTGGTCTGTGCCCTGCACCTGACGGCCACGCTGGGGGTGCTGATCTGGCTGCGCCCGGTGGAGCAGGGCCGACGGCTGCGCATGCAATGGCAGTGGCTGGCCACCATCGGGGTGGACGTCGTGGTCTTCGCCCTGCTGGAGTATTTCCAGCACGGCGGCATCAGCTACATCCCGCTGTTCGCGCTGCCGGTGCTGATGGCCGCCATCCTCGGGCCGCTGGTGCTGGCACTGGCCACCGCCGCCAGCATCACGCTGTACCTGCTGGGCGAAGCGGCGCTGAGCGCGCCCTTGCTCAGCGACGTGTCCACGTCGCGCTTCCTGCAGAGCGGGCTGACCGGCACCGGCTTCTTCATCGTGGCCCTGCTGGCCCACCAGCTGGCCCAGCGCCTGGCGCGCGAGGAAGCGCTGGCCCAGAGCAGCCAGGCCGCGGCCCGCACCCAGGCGCAGGTCAACGAGCTGATCATCGAGAGCCTGAGCGAGGGCGTGCTGGTGGTGGACATGCACGGCGTGGTGCGCAACGCGAACCCGGCGGCGCAGTCCATGCTCATGGGTGACCGCTATCCCCGATCGGCCAAGCTGCTGCTGTCGGCGCGCGAAGGCTGGGAAGGCCTGGCCCACCTGGTGGACAAGAGCTTCGCGCTGGGCCAGGCACTCGAATCGGAAGTGCGCGTCGAAATCGACGAGCTCACCGCCCTCAAGCTCTTCGTGCGCACCCAGCTCACCACCGCACAGGGCGGGCGCCACGCCGGTCTGTGCGTGCTGTTCCTGGAAGACCTGCGCGAGGTCGAGGCGCGGGTGCGCACCGAAAAGCTCGCCTCCATGGGCCGCATGTCGGCGGCGGTGGCGCACGAAATCCGCAACCCGCTGTCCGCCATCACCCAGGCCAACGCTCTGCTCGACGAAGAGGTGCAGGAACCCGGCCAGAAGCGCCTGACGCGCATGATCGAGCAGAACGCGCAGCGCCTGGCGCGCATCGTGGACGACATCCTGAACGTGGCACGCGCCCAGCCCAGCCAGGACGAAGCGCTGGTGCCCAGCCTGCCGCTGGACCAGACCCTGCGGCAGATCACGCACGAATGGAGCAAGCAGAACCAGGCCCAGGGCGTGCTGGGCGTGCACCCGCACGCACCAGGCCTGATGGTGCACTTCGACCCCGAACACCTGCGGCGCCTGCTGATCAACCTGCTGGACAACGCCCTGCGCCACGCCAGCCGCGCGCCTTCGTCGATCCGGGTCATCAGCCAGCCCACGGGCAGCGACCGCATCCGCCTGTCGGTCTGGAGCCACGGCCCGGCGCTGGAGGCGAGCGTGCTCAAGCACCTGTTCGAGCCGTTCTTCTCGTCCGAAAGCCGCTCCAGCGGCCTGGGCCTGTACCTCTGCCGCGAGCTGTGCGAACGCTACGGTGCGCAGATCGCGTACCAGCGCAGCCGCCTGGACCTGCAGGAGGGCAACGAGTTCTATGTGATCATGCCCGCGGCCAGCGGACGCAGCCCGGTGCAGCAGCGCCTGGCCATCCCGCCGGGCGATTCCGTGCCCAGCCACACCCGACCGCCGCAGGACTCGAAGCCGCCGCCGATGTCCACCCTGTTCTGAGCCATGACCGCCTCCCCACCCGCTGCCGTGCTGGTCGTCGACGACGAGCCGGACCTGCGCACCCTCTACGAACTGACCCTGCTGCGCGAGGGTTACCAGGTCACATCGGCACCCGACCTGGCGCAGGCGCGCGAATCGCTGGCCCAACAGCGCTTTGACGTGCTGATCACCGACATGCGGCTGCCCGACGGCCTGGGCCTGGAACTGCTGCGCGAGCTGGGCGCCGGCCAGCGCAGCGAAAAGGCCATCGTCATCACCGCCTACGGCTCGGCCGAGAACGCGGTGGAAGCGCTCAAGAGCGGCGCCTTCGACTACCTCACCAAGCCGGTGGACCTCAAGCAGCTGCGCGCCGCCGTCAGCGCCGCGCTGCACAGCCAGCGCCACCCGCCGGCCGCCCTGCCGGTGGGCGAGGCACCGCTGCGCGCCGCGCCACCACCGCCCAGCGGCGTGCAGGCGCTGCGGCGCATCGTGGGCGGCTCGGCCTGCATGGCGCAGATCCGCGGCCGCATCGAAAAGGTCGCCACCAGCATGGCGCCGGTGCTGATCCTGGGCGAGTCGGGCACCGGCAAGGAGCTGGTGGCGCGCGCCGTGCATGAATGCAGCCACCGCGCCAGCGGCCCCTTTGTCGCGGTCAACTGCGGCGCCATCCCCGAAAACCTCATCGAGGCCGAATTTTTCGGTGCGCGCAAGGGGGCCTTCACCGGCGCCACGCAGGACCGCGAGGGCTACTTCCAGGCGGCCAAGGGTGGCACCCTGTTCCTGGACGAAATCGGCGATCTGCCCCTGGCCATGCAAGCCAAGCTGCTGCGCGTGATCCAGGAGCGGCGCGTGCGTCCGCTCGGCGGCGTTCAGGAAGAACTGGTCGATGTGCGGCTGGTCAGCGCCACCCACCGCGACCTGGTCAGCCTGGTGCAGACCGGCGGCTTCCGCCAGGACCTGTTCTACCGCCTCAACGTCATCGGGCTGCGCACGCCGGCGCTGCGCGAACGCCGTGAAGACCTGCCCGAGCTCGCCCGCACCCTGCTGCAGCGCCTGTGCACCGAGTCTGGCCAGGCCGTGCCCGAGCTCTCACCCGGCGCGCTGGACTGGTTGCAGGCCTGCGAGCTGCCGGGCAATGTGCGCGAGCTGGAAAACCTGCTGCAGCGCGCCCTGGCGCTGAGCAACGGCCTGCGGCTGGAGCCCGAAGACTTCGGCGAACCGCCCGCTTCGACCATCAGCCAGGCGGGGGCCTTGACAGCCTCTCACCAAGAGCCACCGCCGGCCGGGGCAGCGCCCTCGGCACACGGCGCGCTGTCAACGCCACCGGCCACCATTCCCGCCGACCTGCAGAGCTACCTGGACGAACAGGAACGCCAGGTGCTGTTGCAGGCGCTCAAAGAAACCGACTTCAACCGCACCGCGGCCGCAGCGCGCCTGGGCCTGAACCTGCGGCAGATGCGCTACCGCATCCAGCGGCTGGGCATCGCCATGCCCTCGGGCGGCGACGATGACGCCTGACACCACCCCTCCCCCCAACCCCGCCAGTGCCTGGCAGGGCGGCTGGCTGCGCAGCGCGCGGCCGGTGGCATCGCCCAACGCCGGACCGCGCCCAGACGGCGCACAGATCGACCTCATCGTCCTGCATTCCATCAGCCTGCCCCCAGGCGTGTACGGCGGCCCCGAGGTCGAGCAGCTGTTCACCAACCGGCTGGACTGGGACGCCCACCCCTACTTCGGCCAGATCCGCGGCATGGAGGTCTCGGCGCATTTCTTCATCCGGCGCGACGGGGAGCTGGTCCAGTTCGTCGACGCCGATGCGCGCGCCTGGCACGCCGGCCGCTCCCGCTGGCGCGGCCGCGAGAACTGCAACGACGACTCGATCGGCATCGAGCTCGAAGGCCTGGAAGGCCAAGCCTTCGAGCCGGCTCAGTACCGCACGCTGCAAGACCTGTGCGAGCAGCTGGCGTTGCGCTACCCCATCGCCCACATCGCGGGCCATGAACACATCGCGCCGGGACGCAAGCAGGACCCGGGACCGGGTTTCGACTGGGCGCAGTTGCAACAGGGGCTGCGCTGGGCCCATGCGTATTTTCCCGAATGCACGCAGTCCACGGCGTGGGCGGCAGACGGCACTGCCTCGCCCCGACCACCGGCCGCCTGAGCCGCCCCCCAAGCAACGGCGCGGCCTGCGGCTACAAAAGCGCCGGTATCCCGCGCCCGCACACGCCGCAGCGCGGCCACACCAGGCGCCGACAGACCCTCTGCCGCGTCCTGCACGGTGCCCGAACCTGCACCATCCCCGCGCTTTTGTATCTGGCGAAATGTCACCGTGTGCATCGGGTGGCATTTTTCACAAACACTACCCCTAGTGTCTTGAAGCAAGCCCACACACCAGATATAGTGTGTGCTGCGCGTGACGGCCACCGGGCCGCAAGCCCCGGACACAGCCCTCCGGACCGACCGCCACAGAGCGGTCGTCCGCACCGACCGACCCCGACACGCCGCCGCCCCCAACACGTGCGCCCCCGCGGCCACCCACCACAACAACCGCAAGAGGAACCATGCTGAGCGCTCCCACCACCGCCGCTGCCGCCACCCCGTCTGCCCTGCTCTCCGCCGGTGCCACCCGCACCCCGGCGTCCGACAGCGTCAGCGCCGCGCTGACCCACTACCAGATCATCCGCCGCAACGGCGCGGTGGTGCCGTTTGAGCCCAGCAAGATCGCCGTCGCGCTGATGAAAGCCTTCCTGGCGGTGCACGGCACCCAGGGCGCGGCCTCGGCCAGCGTGCGCGAAACGGTGGACGCCCTGACGCAGAACGTGGTGCGCGCCCTCATGCGTTCGCGCCCGGGCGGCGGCACCTTCCACATCGAAGATGTGCAGGACCAGGTCGAACTGGGTCTGATGCGCAGCGGCCACCACGAAGTCGCCCGCGCCTATGTGCTCTACCGCGAGCGCCGCACGCAAGAGCGCGCGCAGCAGGCCGAAGCCGCCAAGCCGGCCGAAGCCACGCTGCACGTGACCGACGGCGGCCAGCGTGTGCCGCTGGACGTGAACCAACTGACCGCCCTGATCGAGTCCGCCTGCGCCGGCCTGGGCGCCGACGTCAAGGCCGACCCCATCGTGGCCGAGACCAAGCGCAATCTGTACGACGGCGTGCCGATCGAAGAGGTGTACAAGGCCGCCATCCTGGCCGCCCGCACCCTGATCGAAAAAGACCCGGACTACACCTACGCCACCGCCCGCCTGCTGCTGCACACCGTGTTCAAGGAAGTGCTGGGCGAAGAGGTGGCGCCGGCCGAGCGCGGCGTGCGCTACGCCGAGTACTTCCCGCAGGCCATCAAGAAGGGCGTACAGAACGAGCTGCTGGACGAGAAACTGCAACAGTTCGACCTGGCCCGTCTGGCCGCCGCGCTCAAGCCCGAGCGCGACCTGCAGTTCGACTACCTGGGCCTGCAGACCCTGTACGACCGTTACTTCCTGCATGTGCGCAAGCAGCGCATCGAACTGCCGCAGGTCTTCTTCATGCGCGTGGCCATGGGCCTGTCGCTCAATGAAATCGACCGCGAAGCCCGCGCCATCGAGTTCTACGAGGTGCTGTCCTCGTTCGACTTCATGTCGTCCACGCCGACGCTGTTCAACGCCGGCACGCTGCGCTCGCAACTCTCCAGCTGCTACCTGACCACGGTGCCCGACGATCTGGACGGCATCTACGAGTCGATCAAGGAAAACGCGCTGCTGTCCAAGTTCGCCGGTGGCCTGGGCAACGACTGGACCCGCGTGCGCGCCCTGGGCGCCCACATCAAGGGCACGAACGGCGAATCGCAGGGCGTGGTGCCGTTCCTGAAAGTGGTGAACGACACCGCCGTCGCGGTGTACCAGGGTGGCAAGCGCAAGGGCGCCGTCTGCACCTACCTGGAAACCTGGCACCTGGACATCGAAGAATTCCTGGAGCTGCGCAAGAACACCGGCGATGACCGCCGCCGCACCCACGACATGAACACGGCGAACTGGATTCCCGACCTGTTCATGAAGCGCGTGATGGAAAAGGGCTAGTGGAGCCTGTTCTCGCCCAACGACGTGCCCGACCTGCACGACCTGTTCGGTGCCGACTTCGAAAAGGCCTATGTGGCCTACGAAGCCAAGGCCGCGCGCGGCGACATCAAGCCCTACCGCAAGGTACCGGCCACCGACCTGTGGCGCAAGATGCTGTCGATGCTGTTCGAGACCGGCCACCCCTGGATCACCTTCAAGGACGCCTGCAACGTGCGCAGCCCGCAGCAACACGCCGGCGTGGTGCACAGCTCCAACCTCTGCACCGAAATCACGCTCAACACCAGCGACACCGAAACCGCGGTCTGCAACCTGGGCTCGGTCAACCTGCTGCAGCACGTCAAGGGCGGCCAGCTCGACCACGCCAAGCTGCAGAAGACGATCAACACGGCGATGCGCATGCTCGACAACGTGATCGATATCAACTACTACGCGGTCAAGAAGGCGCGCGACTCCAACCTGCGCCACCGCCCGGTGGGCCTGGGCCTGATGGGCTTCCAGGACGCGCTGTACGAACTGCGCATCCCATACGCCTCCAACGAAGCGGTCGAGTTCGCCGACCGCTCGATGGAAGCGATCTGCTACTACGCCTACTGGGCCTCGACCGAACTGGCGCGCGAACGCGGCCGCTACAGCAGCTACCGCGGCTCGCTGTGGGACCAGGGTGTCCTGCCGCCCGACACCATCGACCTGCTGGCACGCGAGCGCGGTGGTTATGTGGACGTGGACCGCTCGGCCACGCTGGACTGGGATGCGCTGCGCAAGAAGATCGCGCAGGACGGCATGCGCAACTCCAACTGCGTGGCCATTGCGCCCACCGCCACCATCTCCAACATCATCGGCGTGGACGCCTCGATCGAGCCCTGCTTCGGCAACCTCTCGGTCAAGTCCAACCTGTCGGGCGAGTTCACCGTCATCAACGGCTACCTGGTCAAGGACCTCAAGCGCCTGGGCCTGTGGGACGACGTGATGGTCATGGACCTCAAGCATTTCGACGGTTCGCTGCGCCCCATCGACCGCGTGCCGCAAGACGTGAAGGCGCTCTACGCCACCGCGTTTGAAGTCGAACCGCTGTGGCTGGTGGAAGCCGCCGCACGCCGTCAGAAGTGGATCGACCAGGCGCAAAGCCTGAACATCTACATGGCCGGCGCTTCAGGCAAGAAGCTCGACGACACCTACAAGCTGGCCTGGCTGCGCGGCCTCAAGACCACCTACTACCTGCGCACCACGTCGGCCACGCACGCCGAAAAATCCACCGGTCGCGCAGGCCAGCTCAATGCCGTGTCGGCCCACGGCCATGAGGCCTCGATGAGCGCGCCGGCCGCTGCCGCAGCACCGGTCGAGATGGCCGGCGAACCAGCCACCGACATCAAGTTCTGCGCCATCGACGACCCGGGCTGCGAAGCCTGCCAGTGATGCGCTGACCCATGCGCGTGATGAAGGTGTCGCATCGATCTCTGTTTTCGATGCGACACCGCAACACAAAACATTCACCGCGCGCATGAGTCCTTTGCTTTTCATGCCGACACTTCGATAATCCGCTGAATTGGACACCACCATGCTGACCTGGGACGATCAAGTCACTCCCTCCTCGAAGCCCGCTCTTCAAACATTGCCACCCACCACACCGGGTGCGCAAGCTGCAGTGTCCTCCCCCGCTTTCACGGCTTCTTCTGCTGCTGCACACAGCACCGAAGAGCGCCGCGTGAACGTCGCCGACAAGCGCATCATCAACGGCCAGACCGACGTCAACCAGCTGGTGCCTTTCAAGTACAAGTGGGCCTGGGAAAAGTACCTCGCCACCTGCGCCAACCACTGGATGCCGCAGGAAGTGAACATGAGCCGCGACATCGCGCTCTGGAAAGATCCCAACGGCCTGACCGAATACTAGCGCCGAATCGTCAAGAGCATCCTAGTCTTCTTAGTCACCGCCGATTCGCTCGCCGCCAACAACATCACGCTGGGCACTTACCGCCACATCACGGCGCCCGAGTGCCGCCAGTTCTTGCTGCGCCAGGCGTTTGAAGAAGCCATCCACACCCACGCCTACCAGTACATCGTGGAGTCGTTGGGCCTGGACGAAGGCGAGATCTTCAACGCGTACCACGAGGTCTCGTCGATCCGCAACAAGGACGAGTTCCTGATCCCGTTCATCGACGCGATCATGGATCCCAACTTCAAGACCGGCACACCCGAAAACGACCAGACCCTGCTCAAGTCCCTGATTGTGTTCGCCTGCCTGATGGAAGGTCTGTTCTTCTACGTCGGCTTCACGCAGATCCTGGCCCTGGGCCGGCAGAACAAGATGACCGGTGCCGCCGAGCAGTACCAGTACATCCTGCGCGACGAGTCGATGCACTGCAATTTCGGCATCGACCTGATCAATGCGATCAAGCTCGAGAACCCGCTGCTCTGGACACCGCAGTTCAAGGCCGAGATCAAGGAACTGTTCCTCAAGGCCGTGGACCTCGAATACCAGTACGCCGAAGACACCATGCCGCGGGGCGTGCTGGGTCTGAACGCGTCGATGTTCAAAGGCTACCTGCGCTACATCGCCAACCGCCGTGCCACGCAGATCGGTTTGGAGCCGTTGTTCCCGAACGAAGAGAATCCGTTCCCCTGGATGAGCGAGATGATCGATCTCAAGAAGGAACGCAATTTCTTCGAGACGCGCGTCATCGAATACCAGTCCGGCGGCGCGCTGTCCTGGGATTGAGGCCCCTCTGCTCGACCACATGTCCACCCTCTCACAAAGCCCTGTTCCAGACGCTCCGGCGTCCGGGCCAGGGCTTTGTCACACCATTCAAGGCCTTGGTGCCATCCGTGGATGCATCCACGGCGCCAGGGCCCTGAATCACTTGCACGGACAAAGCCCGTGCCAAGTGCTCTTTGCAACATGATCAAGGAGAAAACAATGGCAACTGCGAAAAAAGCCCCGGCCAAAAAGGCCGCTGTGAAGAAGACCGCCGCCCCGGCGAAGAAGGCGGCTGCGCCTGTGAAGAAGGCTGCTGCACCCGCGAAGAAGGCCGCTGCACCCGCGAAGAAGGCCGCTGCACCTGCGAAGAAGGCTGCTGCTCCTGCGAAGAAGGCTGCTGCTCCTAAGAAGGCCGCTGCACCCGCGAAGAAGGCTGCTGCTCCTAAGAAGGCCGCTGCACCTGCCAAGAAGGCTGCTGCTCCTAAGAAGGCCGCTGCACCTGCCAAGAAGGCTGCTGCTCCTAAGAAGGCCGCTGCACC
>NZ_JBPCSJ010000079.1:0-7468 GCF_051007235.1 Hydrogenophaga sp.
TTCCACCGCCACGGTGGGCAGCGACAGCGGCAGCACCATGTCCTGGTAGGCCTCGGGCTGGCGGTCGAACACATTGCTGCTGGGCATGGACACCACGCGGGTGCTGATGCCCTCCGCTGCCAGCGCAGCGTGGGCCTCCATGGCCAGCGAGGTCTCGGAACCCGTTGCCAGGATCACGGCCTTGGGGTTTGCGCCCTCGGCCAGCACATAGCCGCCCTTGCGGATCTTTTCGACCATGGTCGCATCGCTCAGGCGCGGCAGGTTCTGGCGCGAGAGGCACAGCGCGCTGGGCCCGTCCTTGCGCTCGATGGCGCAGGCCCAGGCCACCGCCGTCTCCAGCCCGTCGGCCGGGCGCCACACGTCCAGCCCGGGGATGATGCGCAGGCTGGGCACGTGCTCGACCGACTGGTGGGTCGGGCCGTCTTCCCCCAGGCCGATGGAGTCGTGCGTGAAGACGTGGATCACACGCTGCTTCATCAGCGCGGCCATACGGATGGCGTTGCGGCTGTAGTCGCTGAAGGTCAGGAAGGTGCCGCCGTAGGGGATGTAGCCGCCGTGCAGGGCGATGCCGTTCATGATAGCTGCCATGCCGAATTCGCGCACGCCGTAGCTCAGGTGGTTGCCCCAAGCGTCGCGCCCGGCCTTCACGCAGCCCTTGAAGTTGGTGAGGTTGGAGCCGGTGAGGTCGGCACTGCCGCCGAAGAACTCGGGCACCAGCGGCGCCAGCACGTCCAGCGCGTTCTGGCTGGACTTGCGGGTCGCGAACGCATCGGCCTTGGCGGCGATGGCAGCCAGCACGGCGGGCAGCTGGTCGGCAAACGCGGGCAGCAGGTCGCCGGCCATGCGGCGCTGAAACTCGGCCGCTTCCAGTGGGTACTGCGCGCGGTAGGCGGCAAAGCGCTGCTGCCACGCCTGCTCGGCCGCGGCGCCGCGGTCTGTCGCGTTCCAGGCGGCGGCCACATCGGCCGGGATCTCGAACGGCGCAGCCGTCCAGCCCAGCTCGGCGCGGGTGGCCGCCACTTCGGCCGCGCCCAGCGCGGCGCCGTGCACGTCGTGCGTGCCGGCCTTGTTGGGCGAGCCCATGCCGATCACGGTCTTGCAGCAGATCAGCGTGGGCTTGCCGTCGGCGCGGGCGCCCTGCTGCTTCGCGTCCAACAGCGCGGCCTCGATGGCGGCTGGGTTGTGGCCGTCCACGTTCGGGATCACGTGCCAGCCGTAGGCTTCGAAGCGCTTGGGTGTGTCGTCGGTGAACCAGCCTTCGACATGGCCGTCGATCGAGATGCCGTTGTCGTCGTAGAACGCCACCAGCTTGGACAGGCGCAGCGTGCCGGCCAGCGCGCAGGCCTCGTGGCTGATGCCTTCCATCAGGCAGCCGTCGCCCAGGAAGGCGTAGGTGTGGTGGTCGACGATGTGGTGCGTGCCGTCTTCGTCTTCGCGGTTGAACTCCATGGCCAGCAGCTTCTCGGCCAGCGCCATGCCCACCGCGTTGGTGATGCCCTGGCCCAGCGGGCCGGTGGTGGTTTCCACACCGGGGGTGATGCCCACCTCGGGGTGGCCCGCGGTCTTGCTGTGCAGCTGGCGGAAGTTCTTCAGCTCCTCCATCGGCAGGTCGTAGCCGGTGAGGTGCAGCAGCGCATAGATCAGCATCGAACCGTGGCCGTTGGACAGCACAAAGCGGTCGCGGTCGGGCCAGTGCGGGTTGGCCGGGTTGTGCTTGAGGTGCCGGTTCCACAGCACCTCGGCAATGTCGGCCATGCCCATGGGCGCGCCAGGGTGGCCACTCTTGGCCTTCTCCACCGCATCCACAGCGAGCATGCGGATGGCGTTGGCCATCGAACGGGCGAGTTCAGGCGAAGGGTTCTGCATACAGCGTCCTGTTCGGAGAGAAGTGTCTGGTTCGAGAACACCGCGGAACCGGCTCTGCCGGGCCGCTGGTGTTGCCCCCCAGTGGGGGGTGACGCACCTCCGGTGCGGCGCGGGGGGCGTCAAATCACCTGGGGCGTCAATAGCTGGCGCGTTTGCGCCGTTCCATCATCCGCCAGATGAAGGGCGTGAAGATCAGCTGCATCGCGATCTCCATCTTCCCGCCCGGCACCACGATGGTGTTGGCGCGGCTCATCCACGACCCGTTGATCATGCTCAGCAGGTACTGGAAGTCGATGCCCTTGGGCTTGGCAAAGCGGATCACCACCATGCTCTCGTCGGCGCTGGGGATGTCGCGCGCGATGAAGGGGTTGGACGTGTCCACCACCGGGATGCGCTGGAAGTTCACATGCGTCAGGCCGAACTGCGGGACGATGTAGTTCACGTAATCGGGCATGCGGCGCAGGATGGTGTCCACCACTGCTTCCTGGCTGTAGCCGCGCTGGGTCTTGTCGCGGATCAGCTTCTGGATCCACTCCAGGTTGATCGAGGGCACGACGCCGATCAGCAGGTCCGGGTACTGCGCAATGTCCACGGTGTCGGTCTTCACCGCGCCGTGCAGGCCTTCGTAGAACAGCAGGTCGGTTCCTGCGGGAATCTCTTCCCAGGGGGTGAAGGTGCCTGCCTCCTGCTGGTAGGGCGCGGCCTCTTCGGCGTTGTGCAGGTACTTGCGGCACTTGCCGGTGCCGTCGATGGCGTACTGGCGGAACAGCACTTCGATCTCGGGGAACAGGTTGCCGTCGGCGCCAAAGTGGCTGAAGTGGCGGTTGCCCTTGGCCTCTTCGTCGGCCATGAGCTACTTCATGGCCTTGCGGTCGTAGCGGTGAAAGCTGTCGCCTTCGATGACAGCGGCCGTCAGCTCTTCACGCCGGAAGATGTTCTGGAAGGTGCGGGTCACCGTGGAGGTGCCCGCGCCGCTGGAACCTGTGATCGCAATGATGGGATGGCGTTCAGACATGAGGGTCTCCGGTCAATACAAAAAGCAAAACGTGAGAAGTGACTTCTTCCAGTGGCACCGCGGAACCGGCTGTGCCGGACCGCCAGTGCCGCCCCCTTGAGGGGGTGACGCCGCAGGCGGCGCGGGGGTGGGCCTCGGCCTTAATCGCGGAAAAGGGAACGCTCGGCGAACAGCGGGTTGTCGTCCTTGTAGGCGACCGGTTCGCGGTGGTAACGCTCGATGCGCTCGACCTCGTTCTTGCTGCCGAACACCAGGCCGATGCGCTGGTGCAGCGCGGTGGGCTGCACGGTCAGCATGGGCTCGCGGCCGGTGCTGGCGCGGCCACCGGCCTGCTCGATGATCATGCCCACCGGATTGGCTTCGTACAGCAGGCGCAGGCGGCCGGGCTTGGCGGCGTCCTTGGTGTCGCGCGGGTACATGAACACGCCGCCGCGCATGAGGATGCGGTGCGCCTCGGCCACCATGCTGGCGATCCAGCGCATGTTGAAGTCCTTGCCGCGCGGGCCGGTCTTGCCGGCCAGGCACTCGTCCACATAGCGCTTGACGGGCGCTTCCCAGAAGCGCGCGTTCGACGCGTTGATGGCGAACTCGTGCGTGTCTTCGGGGATCTGCAGGTTCGGGTGCGTGAGCATGAACTGGCCCAGGTTCGGGTCCAGCGTGAAGCCGGCCACGCCGTTGCCCACCGTCAGCACCAGCATGGTGGTGGGGCCGTAGAGCGCGTAACCCGCGGCCAGCTGCTGCGTGCCGGGCTGCAAAAAGTCGGCCTCCACCACGTCACGGCCCGAGTCGATCACGTCCTGCGGCGCGCGCAGCACGCTGAAAATGCTGCCCACCGTCACGTTGACGTCGATGTTGCTCGACCCGTCCAGCGGATCGAACACCAGCATGTACTTGCCGCGCTGCAGTGTGGTCGGGATCTGGTACGGGTGGTCCATCTCTTCGGACGCCATGCCCGCCAGGTGGCCGCCCCATTCCGTCATCTGCGTGAAGTACTCGTTGCTGATGACGTCGAGCTTTTTCTGCTCTTCGCCCTGCACGTTCACGCTGGTGGCCACGTCCATCGTCGGGTTGCCGAGCACGCTGCCCAGTTCGCCAAAGGCCACCGTGCGCGCGATGGCCTTGCAGGCCAGCGCCACGTCCAGCAACAGGGCGTTGAAGTCGCCGCTGGCGCCGGGGAAGCGGCGGCGTTGTTCGATCAGGTACTGCGTCAGGGTGAAGCGGCGGCGCGTGGGCATGGGAGGCTTTCAGAGGTTGGGTGTTCAGGCGTGGGCAGCGTTCGAGCGCAGCTGCTTCATGACGGTCTTGTAGCCACCGTCGCTGTCGGGCGCGCCGAACACGGCGCTGCCGGCCACCAGGGTGTCGGCACCCGCGGCCACGATCTGTGCAATGTTGTCCACTTTCACGCCGCCGTCCACTTCGAGCCAGATCGCGCCACCGTGCGCGGCGGTGTGACGGTCAATGCGCCCGCGCGCGTCGCGCAGCTTGTCCAGCGTGGACGGGACGAACTTCTGCCCGCCAAAGCCCGGGTTCACGCTCATCAGCAGCACCAGGTCCAGCTTGTCCATCACGTGGTCCATCAGCGTCAGTGGTGTGGCCGGGTTGAACACCAGGCCGGCCTTGCAGCCGTGGTCGCGGATCAGCTGCAGCGTGCGGTCCACATGGCGGCTGGCCTCGGGGTGGAAGCTGATGAGGTTGGCGCCGGCCTTGGCAAACAGCGGGATCAGCGCATCCACCGGTTCGACCATCAGGTGCACGTCGATGCCGATCTTCACGTGCGGGCGGATCGCCTCGCACACCAGCGGACCGATGGTGAGGTTGGGCACGTAGTGGTTGTCCATCACGTCGAAGTGCACCAGGTCGGCCCCGGCGGCCTCGATGGCGCGCACCTCTTCACCCAGGCGGGCGAAGTCGGCGGACAGGATGGACGGGGCGATGCGGATGGTCATAGGGTGCCTGGGGGGGATGCCTCGGAAGTGATGGGAGATGCCGGCTTAGCGGTTGTGCCATTCCTTGAGCCGCGCCACATTGACGCCGCTCAGGTCGGGCAGCACGCGCAGCGCGCCGCTGAAGTCGTGGTGGGCGGTGAAGCTGTTGGGCGTGATCACCGTGTGCAGCCCCGCCGCGCGGGCGGCGCGCAGGCCGTTGGCCGAGTCTTCAAACGCCACGCAATCCGCCGCGCGCAAGCCCAAGTCGGCCAGCACCTTCATGTAGACCTGCGGGTTGGGCTTCTTGACCGGCGCGTTGCTCGCGTCGCCAATGGCCAGGAAGTGGCTGCGCCAGTCCGGCCCGATGGCCGAGCGCAGCAGCGCCGCGATGTTGACCGGCGAGGTGGTGGTGGCAATGGCCAGCTGCAGGCCCGCGCGCCGCGCGTCGTTCATGAGCGCCAGCACGCCAGGGCGCAGCTGCACCGCGCCGTTGTTGACCGCGTTCTCGTAGTAAGCGGTCTTGATCTCGTGCAGCCGGCCAATGGTGTCGGCCAGTGCGCCCGCGCCCAGCTCGGTCATGGACGGGTCCACCGTGCGCCAGTGGTGGGCCATGCGCTCCTTGCCACCCGAAATGTCCAGCAGCCGGGTGTACAGCGGCACGTCCCAGTGCCAGTCCAGCCCCTCTTGCCGGAAGGCGTGGTTGAAGGCCTCCAGGTGCACGCTTTCCGTGTCTGCCAGGGTGCCGTCGACATCAAAAATCAGGGCGCTGAGCATGGGTGTGGTCCGCGGTGATGGGAGGCTGGGAACACCCCGAAACAGGGCGATGAAAGGACTATAGGCACGCACTTAAGTAAGGTAAATTCACGTTTTATTCGACTTACGTTAAGCAATAGCTGAATGAAGAACGCCACCTTCCGCCAACTCAGGGTTTTCACGGAGGTCGCCCGGCACCTGAGTTTTGCCCGCGCGGCCGAGGTGCTGCACCTCACCCCGCCGGCCGTGACCATGCAGGTCAAGGAACTGGAAGGGCACGTGGGCCTGCCCCTGTTTGAACGCACCGGCCGCCAGGTGGCGCTGACCACGGCGGGCGAATACATGCTGGTCTACGCCCGCAAGGTGTTGGCCACCTTAAAAGACGCCGAAGACGCCGCCGCGCGCCTGAAGCAGGTGGAGGCTGGGCAGCTCACCATCGGCATGGTCAGCACGGCCAAATACTTCCTGCCGCGCCTGCTGGCCGAGTTCCAGCGCGAGCACACCGGCGTGGAACTGCGCCTGGCCGTGGGCAACCGCGAACAGCTCGTCAAGATGCTGCACAACAACGAGGTGGACATCGCCGTCATGGGCCGCCCGCCCAAAGAACTGGCCACCCGCGCCGAGCCCTTTGCCGCCCACCCGCACGTGTTCGTCGCCCCCACCGACCACCCCTTGCTCAAGATCGGCCACCCCACGGTGGAATCGCTGCGGCCCTACGGCTTCATCCTGCGCGAGCCCGGCTCGGGCACGCGCGCAGCGATGGAGAAATTCCTGGAAAAATCCCGCATGGAGCCGCGCGTGGTCATGGAAATGACCAGCAACGAAACCATCAAGCAGGCCGTGATGGCCGGCATGGGCATCAGCTTCCTGTCGCTGCACACGCTGGGTCTGGAACTCGAACACCAGCTGATTGCCACCCTCGACGTTGAAGGCGGCCCCGTGCTGCGCGCCTGGAACCTGGTGCACACCCTGTCCAAACTGCTCTCGCCCGCGGCCGAGGCCTTCCGCTATTTCATGCTCGAACGCGCCGAAAGCTTCCTGGCCGACAAATACGGGGCCTTGCTCAAACTGCCGCCCGCCAACACCATCAGCACCTGAACGCCCCCACACCATGACCACCGCCAACCCCACTCCGCAGGAAACCGACGAACGCCTGACCCGGCTGGAAATCCAGCTCGCCTACGCCGAAGACCTGCTCGACACCCTCAACACCCTGGTCGCCCAACAGCAAGACCAGATCGGCCTGCTGCTGCGCGAAGTGGGCCAGCTGCGCCGCCAGCGCGAAGACGATGCACCGGGGAGCTTTCGCAGCCTGCGCGACGAACTGCCACCGCACTACTGAACACCGTTGCTGAGGAGCCCCCATGACGCTCGCCCTCTACGGCCACCCCTTCTCGTCGTACACGCAGAAGGTGCTGATCGCGCTGCATGAGAACGCCACCCCGTTTGAATTCCGCATGATCGGCCCGGACCACCCGCAGCACGTTGCCGAGTGGCTGCAGCGCTGGCCGCTGCGCAAGTTCCCGCTGCTGCTGGACAGTGACCGCCAGGTGGTGGAAACCAGCGTCATCGTCGAATACCTGCAACTGGCCCACCCCGGCCCCGTGCAGTTGCTGCCGGCCGACCCCATGGCCGCGCTCGGCGTGCGCTTCATGGACCGCTTCTTCGACCTGCACGTGATGAACGCCATGCAGCTGGCGGTGGACGGCGCACTGACCGGCGACCCGGTCAAACGCGCCGACGGCCTGAGCCTGGCGGTGGACAAACTCGAACGAGCCTACGCCTGGCTTGAAGGGCGACTGGCTAGCCACACCTGGGCCTGTGGTGAGGCCTTCACCCTGGCCGACTGCGCCGCGGCACCGGCGCTGTTCTACGCGGACTGGACGCACCGCATCGGCGAGCAGTACCC
>NZ_JBPCSJ010000080.1:0-6013 GCF_051007235.1 Hydrogenophaga sp.
GCGGTGCACGACTCGCTCAAGACCTCGCGCGACGCCTTCTACGCCGGCAACCGCCTGGCCGACCTGTTCGCCGGCATCAAGCGCGCGCCGGTGTCGCTGGGCGAGCGCATCCGCGCCATCCCCGGCGTGGCCGACGTGAAGCTCGACGTGGTGTTCGACGCCCAGGTCGACCTGCTCGGGGTGGTGCAGCCGGTCACCGGCCGCTTCATCGGGCTGGACCTGTCGGCCGCGCAGGCCGGGCGCCAGGGCCTGAACGCGCTCAGCCTCAAGCAGGGGCGCTGGCCCGAGCGCGGCGCCCCGCTCGAAGCCCTGGTCAGCGACCGCTTCGCCGCCGCGCGCAGCCTGAAACCCGGCGACGTGGTGCACGCCATCCTCAACGGGCGGCGCGAGCGCATCCACCTGGTGGGCACGGCGGCGTCGCCCGAATACGTGTTCGCCTCGCAGGGTGGCGCGCCCGACGACACGGGCTTCGGCATCTGGTGGATCGACGGCGCCCGCATGACCGAGCTGTTCGACATGCAGGGCGCGTTCAACCAGGCCTCGCTGCGGCTCGAAGCCGGTGTGCCCGAACACGCCGTGCTCACGCCGCTGGACCGCCTGCTCGAGCCCTACGGCAGCATCGGCGCCGTGGGGCGCGACCGGCAACTGTCCACCAAGATCGTCAGCGACGAACTGGCGCAGCTCAAGGTCATGGGCACGGTGCTGCCGGCCATCTTCCTGGCCGTGGCCATGTTCATCCTCAATGTGGTGCTCAGCCGCCAGGTGGCCACGCAGCGCAGCCAGATCGCCGCGCTCAAGGCCCTGGGCTACACCGACGGCGCCATCGCCTGGCACTACATCCAGCTCGCGCTGGTCATCGCCGGGCTGGGCGTGGCGGTGGGCCTGGGGCTGAGCCAGCTGATTGGCCGCGGCATGCTCAGCCTGTACGACGAGGTGTTCCGCTTCAACCGCCTGGCCTACGCCACCGACACCACGCTGGTGCTGCTCTCGGCCGCCATCGCCGGGCTGGCCGCTGCCGCCGGCACCTGGACCGCCATCCACGCCGTGGTGCGGCTGCGCCCCGCGCAGGCCATGCAACCGCCCGCGCCGCCGGTCTACACCGCCACGCTGGTCGAGCGCCTGGGCCTGGGGCGCTTCCTGTCCACCAGCGCGCGCATGGTGGTGCGCAACCTGGAGCGGCGCCCGCTGCGGGCGGCCTTCACCGTCACCGGCATTGCGCTGGCGGTGGCGCTGCAGATCTCGGGCGCCTTCTGGCTCGACGCCATCGCCCACATCGTGGACGTGCAGTTCCGCCAGGTGCAGCAGGGCGACGTGCTGGTCAACTTCCACCGCCCGGTGCCCGTGACCGTGGTGCGCGACCTGCAGCGCCTGCCTGGCGTGCTCGACGCCGAGGTCTACCGCACCGAACCCGTGAAGGTGACGCTGCGCGGGCAGAGCAAGGACACGGCGGTCATGGCCCTGCGCGGCAACGCGAAGCTGATGCGCCTGGTGGACGAGGACCGCGGCGCGCTGGCCCTGCCGGCGCACGGGGTGGTGCTCTCGGGTCTGCTGGCGCGCGAAATCGGCGCCCAGGTGGGCGACCGCATCACGCTGCAGCTGCGGCTGTGGAACCGGCGCAGCGTGGAGGTGGAGGTGGTCGACATCGCCCGCACCATGTTCGGCCAGCTGCTCTACATGAACCTGGACACCCTCAACCGCCTGGCCGGCGATGGCGATGGCGTGGCCGACGCAGCGCTGCAGGTGGACCCGGCCGCCATGCCCGCCTTCTGGGCCGCGGTGAAGGCGGCGCCGGGCATCAACTCGGTGTTCGACAAAGCCAGCTCCATGGCCGAGTTCAACCACCGCACCGAACGCAACATGGGCGTGTTCAGCGGCATCCTCACGCTGTTTGCCGTGGCCATGGCGGTGGGCATCATCTACAACGCGGCGCGCATTTCCCTGTCGGAACGCGCGTGGGAACTGGCCAGCCTGCGCGTGCTGGGCATGACGCGGGCCGAAGTCTCGGTGCTGCTGCTGGCCGAGCTGGCGGCCGAACTGCTGGTGGCGCTGCCGCTGGGCGCGCTGGCCGGCTGGGGCCTGGCCACGCTGATGATGCGGCTCATGGCCAGCGACGCGATCGATTTTCCGGTGGTCATCGAACCGTCCACCTACGCCTCGGCCGCGCTCATCGTGCTGGCCGCCGGCGTCGCCAGCGCCCTGCTGGTGCGCCGGCAGATCGACCGGCTGGATCTGGTTTCTGTCTTGAAGGTACGCGAATGAACCCATCGAACAACGCAGCGGCGAAAAAACGCCGCTGGCTCATCGGCGGGCTGGCCTTGGCAGCCCTGGCCGCCATCCTCTGGGCCGCCTACCGCCCGCGCCCGTTGGGCGTGGAAACCGCCACCGTGGCCGAAGGCCGCTTCGAGCAGGTGATCGAGGAAGACGGCCAGCTGCGCCTGCAGCAGCGCTACCTCGTCACCGCGCCCACCGCCGCGCAGCTGCAGCGGCCCACACTCAAGGTGGGTGATGTGGTGAAGGCCGGCGACGTGGTGGCCGTGCTCGCGCCCGCTGCGCCCGGCATGATCGACGCTCGCACCCGCGGCGTGCTGCAGCAGCGCGTGGGCAGCGCCGACGCCGCCATGGCCGCCGCCCGCGCCAACGTGCAGCGCGCCCAGGCCGCGCTGGCCCAGGCCACGCTCGAAGCCGAGCGCGCCGCGCAACTGGCCAAAGACAACTTCATCGCCCCCTCTGCCCGCGACCAGAGCCGCCTGGCGCGCGAGGCCGCAGCCCAGGCCCTGAAAGCCGCGCAGGCCGAACAGGCCGCCGCCGGCCACGCCGCCGGCGAAGCCCGCGCCGCGCTGGGCCGCGCCTAACCGGCGGGCGGTGCGCCGCAGGGGCTGTGGTCGCTCAAGAGCCCGGTCAACGGCCGCGTGCTCAAGCTGCACAAGGACAACGCCGAGCCCGTGCAGGCCGGCGCGCCGCTGCTGGAGATCGGCGACACCGGCGCCATGGAAGCCGTGATCGACGTGCTCTCTGGCGATGCGCCGCGCATCGCCACCGGCGCCGCCGTGCAGCTGAGCACGGGCCGCAACGAGCCGCCGCTGGCCGGCACCGTGGCCCTCAAGGCACCGCCTGAAGAACTGCAGAAGCTGGGCGACGGCTTCCGCGTCGACGCGCGCATCACCGTGTCGGCCCAGGACGGCGCACTGCTCGTGCCCTCGGCCGCGCTGGTGCGCCAGGGCGAAGGCTGGCAGGTGTTCGTGGTGGAAGCCGGCAAGGCCCGGGCGAGGGCGGTGAGCTTCAGTGACCGCAATGCAGACAGCGCCTGGGTGAAGGACGGACTGAAGGCGGGGGAGTCGGTGGTTCTTTATCCGGGGAGCGGGATGAGGGATGGGTTGCCGGTGAAGAACAGGGAAAGTGGTTCATAGGACTGCTTTCCGGCTTAACGAAATTTACCAAACTTTCGAAGTTGACTAAAATTCTGACCACCTTGCTCCAGTACGCCATGAGTGTTTCGTGGGACTGGTTGCCGAAAGAGGTGTGATTTGGCTTCAGTCAACAAAGTCATCCTGGTTGGAAACATCGGACGAGATCCTGAGATCCGTTACCTGCCTTCAGGCGCTTCTGTGCGTTCTGTTTGCCTGAACGCATCAGATCTCGCCGCTTCAGAACCCTCGAACTATTGGGACCCCTGCTGCGCGATCGTGTCGCGTCACCTGCTCGGTGAGTACGCGTTTGTCGCGACGGCTTCCTCGTTCACTCCAATCACATTGAACAGAAGTGATCGCGGTCAAAGCAAGCCGGGAAGACGAGCGCCAGCCACCCATGCCGACCGCGTTCGGTCATCCAGTTTTTTCGGCAGCAGCAAGGCAGACAAGCGCAACGCGCCATAACGGCGGGCATCAGTGAACTCACATGAACACATTGACTTTTCCCCTCTCTGTTGCCCTTGAAAACCCAACCCCTCGTGCTGTTTCAGCGGACCCCTATGCCAGCGAAGCGCAGACCGATGCGCTGCTGCGTTCGGGCGCAGCCTACCGGCGCGAGCGCATGCAGGCGGCCGACATGATCACCACCGACGAAGCCGCCGAACTGGCGGGCACCTCGCGCGTGACCATCAACGCCTGGATCAAGTCTGGCCGCTGCATCGGCGTTGCGCACCTGCGGCGCGGCTTCAAGTTGCCGCGCTGGCAGTTCGAGCCGTTCGTGTTCCCACACCTCCAGCCGCTGTCGCAGGCGCTGGGCACCACCGATGGCTGGCCGCTGCTCGCCTTCCTGGAAAGCCCGCACCCGGCGCTGGACGGCCAGACGCCCCGCGTGGCGCTGGAGCAGGGTGTGGACGCGCCGCGCGTGCTGGGTCTGGCAACAGCAGAGGGACATTGATGCCCCCTGCCCATGAACCTCAAAGAACTCAACCCTCCGCTGATTGAACTGCCCGCCGGACAGACCTTTTTCCGCGTGCAGTTGCTGCGCGCACGGCCCGGCACGGTCAAGACGAACGGGCTGCTGTTGCCGCCTGCCGGCGTACTGTCGGGGCGCTTCTGTCTGCCCGATCAGGTGACGGCGTATCTGGCAGACAGTTCTGACACCGCGCTGTTCGAATCGCAGTTCCGTCGTGAAACCAAGAGCCGAAGCTTGGGCGATCTGCGCAAGCGCGCCCTGTTGCAGTTCATCACAAGGCAGCCGCTGCGACTGGTGGACCTTCGCCCGTTGGCGGAGCCGTATCCGTTGCTGTTGAGCCTTCGCATCGAGCAGACCCAGGCGTTGGCGATCGACTGCTTCACTGCCGGGCACCAAGGCTTGATCTACGACTCGGCGCAGCACCCGCAGCATTCATGCATCTGCTTGTTTCCGAAAGGCATCGCGGCCCTGAAGCGACTGCAGCAATGGCCGCTGGTCAAGCCTGGCTCGCGGCAGTTGCTCCGAGAGGTGGTGGGTGCTGCGCGACGTTCAGGCGTACCGCTGCTACCGGACGACGCGTCCTGAACGCCAGGTTCACCCCCGCCGCGCCGCCTCGATCGCCGCAATATCGATCTTCCCCATCTCCATCATCGCGTTGAACGCGCGCTGGGCCGCGGCGCGGTCGGGGTCGGTGATGGCGGCGGTCAAAGCGCGCGGGGTGATCTGCCACGAAATGCCCCATCGGTCCTTGCACCAGCCGCAGGCGCTGGCTTCGCCGCCGTTGTCGACGATGGCGTTCCACAGGCGGTCGGTCTCGGCCTGGTCGTCGGTGGCGACCTGAAACGAGAAGGCCATGCTGTGTGGCACGCCCGGGCCGCCGTTCATGCCCAGGCAAGGGATGCCGGTCACGGTGAACTCGACGGTGAGCACGTCGCCCTGTTTGCCTGAGGGGTAGTCGCCGGGCGCGCGCAGGATCGCGCCGACCGAGCTGTCGGGGAAGGTGGCGGCGTAGAAGCGCGCGGCTTCTTCGGCGGTGCCGTCGTACCAGAGGCAGATGGTGTTGGGGGCTGGCATGGTGGTCTCCTGCGGTGGGGGGACCACGATAGCCGCAAGCGCCGCTGCCGAGAAGTCGGCGCGGCGTTTACTGCACGATCTCGTCCGCCGGCCCACGGTGCACCTCGGGCTTGGCGGTCGCGGCGCTGCCGGCGGCGGCGCACATCACCAGGGCGATGGCCAGCCATTGCAGGACGGTCAGGTGCTCGTGCAGCACCAGCACGCCCATCAGCGCGGCCACGGCCGGTTCCATGCTGGCCATGACGCCAAAGGCCGCGGGCGACAGGCGCTTGAGTGCGACCATTTCCAGCGAGATCGGGATGGCGCTGGAGACGGCGGCCACGCCCACGCCGATCAGCAGAACGTGCGGCTGCAGCAGCGCGCTGCCGGCGTGCCAGACGCCGAACGGCACCACGGTGATGGCGGCCATGGTCAGGCCCAGCGCGACCGAGTGGCCGGCGTGCAGGTGGCCGACCTTCTTGCCGAACAGGATGTAGGCGGCCCAGAACACCGCAGCGCCCAGGGCGAACGTCACGCCCGCCGGGTCCAGGGTGCTCACGTCGTGGCCCAGTGGCAGCAG
>NZ_JBPCSJ010000081.1:0-1723 GCF_051007235.1 Hydrogenophaga sp.
CACCACGTCTTCCACGCGCTCGCGCAGTTCGGGGTCCAGCTCGTCGTACACACCCACCATGCCGGCGTTGACGATGCCCATGTCCATGCCCGCCTGGATGGCGTGGTACAGGAACACAGTGTGGATGGCTTCGCGCACCGGGTCGTTGCCCCGGAAGCTGAACGACACGTTGGACACACCACCCGACACCTTGGCACCCGGCAGGTGTTGCTTGATCCAGCGCGTGGCCTCGATGAAGTCCACCGCGTAGTTGTTGTGCTCTTCAATGCCGGTGGCAATGGCGAAGATGTTGGGGTCGAAGATGATGTCTTCGGGCGGGAAGCCCACCTCGTCCACCAGCACGCGGTAGGCACGCTCGCAGATCTGAACCTTGCGCGCGTAGGTGTCGGCCTGGCCCTGCTCGTCGAAGGCCATCACCACCGCGGCCGCGCCGTAGCGCTTGATCAGCTGCGCGTGGTGCTTGAAGGTCTCGACGCCTTCCTTCATCGAGATCGAGTTGACGACGCCCTTGCCCTGGATGCACTGCAGGCCGGCCTCGATCACCTCCCACTTGGACGAGTCGATCATGATCGGCACGCGCGCAATATCGGGCTCGCCGGCGATCAGGTTCAGGAAACGCACCATCGCGGCCTTGCTGTCCAGCATGGCCTCGTCCATGTTGATGTCGATGATCTGCGCGCCGTTCTCCACCTGCTGGCGGGCCACGGCCAGCGCGTCCTCGTAGCGCCCTTCCAGCACCATGCGGGCAAACGCCTTGGAACCCGTGACGTTGGTGCGCTCGCCCACGTTCACGAACAGGCTGTCGGCACCGATGCGTAGCGGCTCCAGGCCGGACAGCAGCATGGGCGGGACGGAGACAGGGGAAACGGCGTCGGACATGGGGCTCACCAGGTGTTGTGTTCGAAAAACTGGTGAGCGCCGTTGGCACCGGCCAGGCCGGCGGGACGGTGGTCGCCCCGTGTCTCAAGCCTGACGCCCGTGGCCAAAACCGCAAAGTTTCGACGGGCGCTGCAGCGCTCCTTGAGAGGCCGCGATTTTAGCGGGCCGCCCCTGCACGCTGCTGGTGCGATGCTTGCTTGCCCACAGACCGCCATGCCCCACCGCACCGACCCCGACGCCCCCGGCGCCCCGCCCACCGACTGGCACGCGCAGGAGCTGCTGCTCATGCGCGAGGTGATGAAGCTGGTGGGCCGCAGCCTGGCGCCCGCCTTTGTGCTGCGCGAAATGCTGCACCTCATGAGCGAGCTGCTGGGCCTGAACCGGGGGCGCATGGTGCTGGCCGACGACGTGCCCGAAGGGGCGGAGGGCGGCGAGCGCACCGCCTCCGTCCGCCACGCCTACGGCCTCACCGCCGACGAAGCCGCGCGCGGCGTGTTCCGCTGGGGCGAGGGCATCACCGGCCGCGTGCTGGCCAGCGGCCTGCCCGCCATCGTGCAGGACGTGGACGCCGAGCCGCTGTTCCTGTTCCGCACCGTGGCGCGGGCCGACCTGCCGCCGCAGACCGTGGCTTTCATCGCGCTGCCCATCGAAGTCAACGGCGCCACCGTGGGCGTGCTCGCGTGCCACCGCATCCGCAGCCGCCAGCGCCACCTCAACGACGACCTCGCGCTGCTGCGCATCCTGGCCACGCTGGCCGGCCAGCTGCTGCGGCTGGAACAGCTGGTGGCCGAAGAACCCCGCCAGCGGGCCGCCCGCAACGAGGCGCTGGAACGCGCGCTGGACG
>NZ_JBPCSJ010000082.1:0-1192 GCF_051007235.1 Hydrogenophaga sp.
GTGACCAAGTGGCTGGGCGAGCAGGCCGAAGCCCTGGGCGTGGAGATCTTCCCCGGCTTCTCGGCCGCCGAAGTCCTGTACAACGACGATGGTTCCGTCAAAGGCGTGGCCACCGGCAACCAGGGCGTGGGCAAAGACGGCGAGCCCATGGAGAGTTTCCAGATCGGCATGGAGCTGCACGCCAAGTACACCGTGTTCGCCGAAGGCGCCCGTGGCCACCTGGGCAAGCAGCTGATCGCCAAGTACAAGCTCGATGAAGGCAAGGACGCGCAGACCTTCGCCATCGGCATCAAGGAACTGTGGGAAGTGCCGGCCGACAAAGCCAAGCCCGGTCTGGTGGTGCACACGGCAGGATGGCCGCTGAACGACGACGCCTTCGGTGGCGGTTTCCTCTACCACCTCGAAGGCAACAAGGTCACGCTGGGTTACGTCATCGGACTGGACTACCAGAACCCCTGGCTGAGCCCGTTCGAAGAGATGCAGCGCTGGAAGACCCACCCGAGCATCAAGGCGCACATCGAAGGCGGCAAGCGCCTGGGCTACGGTGCGCGGGCGCTGAACAACGGCACGCCCCAGGCCCTGCCCAAGACGGTGTTCCCCGGCGGTGCGCTGGTCGGCTGCGACGCGGGTTTCCTCAACGCCGCGCGCATCAAGGGCAGCCACGCGGCCATCAAGAGCGGCATGCTCTGCGGCGAGGCGGCTTTTGAGGCCGTGGCCGCCAGCCGCGCCAGCGACGAGCTCATCGCCTTTGAAGACAAGTTCAAGGCCAGCTGGCTGCACGAGGAGCTGTGGACCTACCGCAACTTCAAGAACTGGTTCAAGAAGAGCCCGCTGCTGGGCAAGCTCATGACCGGGGTGGAGCACTGGTTCCTGCCCAAGGTCGGTGTGAGCACGCCGCCCTGGACCCTGCACAACACCGTGGCCGACCACAGCAAGCTGCGCCCGGCGGACCAGATGCCGCAGATCAGCTATCCCAAGCCCGATGGCAAGCTCAGCTTCGACAAGCTCTCCAGCGTGTTCATCAGCAACACCAACCACGAAGAGAACCAGCCCGCGCACTTGACGCTCAAGGACGCCAGCGTGCCGGTGAACGTCAACCTCAGCCGCTACGCCGGCCCTGAGAACCGCTACTGCCCGGCGGGCGTGTACGAGTTCGTCAAGAACGACGACGGTGGCGACCGCCTGCCGATCA
>NZ_JBPCSJ010000083.1:0-9116 GCF_051007235.1 Hydrogenophaga sp.
GCCCTGGCCGCACAGACGCTGGCCCGGCCCGACAGCCGCGTGATGGCGCTGATCGGCAACGGCGCGCAGAGCGAGTTCCAGGCGTTGGCTTTCCAGCACCTGGTCGGTATCGAAGAACTGCGCGTGTACGACGTGGACCCCGCCGCCAGCGCCAAGCTGTTGGCCAACCTGCAGGGCAGCGGCCTGCGCATCACGGTGTGCCGCAGCACGGCCGAGGAGGTGAAGGGCGCCGACATCGAGACCACCGTCACAGCACACAACGCCATGGCGCTGATCCTCACGCCCGAGATGATTCAACCCGGTATGCACCTGAACGCCGTGGGTGGCGACTGCCCGGGCAAGACCGAGCTGCACGGCGACATCCTGCACGCGGCCAAGGTGTTCGTGGAATACGAGCCGCAGTCGCGCATCGAAGGCGAGATCCAGCACCAGCCGGCGGACTTTCCGGTCACCGAGCTCTGGCAGGTGCTGCGGTGCGAACGCGCCGGGCGCGACAACGCACAGCAGGTCACCGTGTTCGATTCGGTGGGCTTTGCGCTGGAAGATTTTTCGGCCCTGCGCTTCATGCACCAGACGGCCGAGCGGCTGGGCCTGGGCGAGCGCATCGCGCTGATCCCGCAACTGGCGGACCCCAAGAACCTGTTCGGCACACTGCGCGCGCCCTCGGCCCAGGGGGTCCACGCCGCCGAGGCGCTGCCGAGCGCCTGAGCCTCTCGCCGCCTGAGCACCCAAGCGCTTGCGCGTCCCACGCGGCGTGGGCGCCAGCGCTCAGCACACCCCTTCAGCGGTCCACGCGGCGGTAACGCCCGTCGCGGATTTCGGTGAAGTAGATCTTGCGCACCGTGTCGCCGTTGGCGTCGAACTGGATGTCCTGCTGCAGGCCCTGGTAGGGGCCGCTGCGCAGCGCGGCCTGCTTCAGGGTTTCGCCTTCCTGCCGGTTCTTGAGTGCCTGCAACACCACGGTGGCCGCGTCCTGGGTGGACACCGAGCTGTAGCCCGGGTAGCGCTGGAAGCGCTTGTAGAACGCGTCGCTGAACTCGCGGAAACGCGGCGACGTATCGTCGCGGTCGTAGTTCTGCACGATCAGCAGGCCCTCCACCACCGAGCCGCCCAGGTCGATCAGCTGCTCGGTGGCCGCCCACTCGGAGGCAGCGATTGGCAGTTGGGGTGCCTGTTCGCGCGCGGCCTTGGCCAGGCGCGCCACGTCCAGTGCGCCGGAGATGAAGAACAGGCTGTCGGTTGGCTGGGCCAACATCTGGCGGACCACGCCATCGAAGTCGGTGCTCTCGCTCGACTCGTAAGGCACCTCGCTCACCACCGCGGCGCCATTGGCCTTCGCCGCGATCCGGAACTCGGCCAGCCACGACTCGGTGAACTTGCGGTTGCGCAGGTCGTAGGCGATGGCAAATCGCTTCTGCCCGCGGCCCACCATGAAGCGCGCGTAATCGCTGGCGTTGTCGCGCGTGGTGCGGTTGATGCGAAACAGGTTGTCGTCCTTGCCGTAAAAGTCCATGGCCGTGATGGTCGGGCTGACCTGCAGGATGCCCGCCTCTCCGGTGATGGGCACGATGGCCGCGGCCATGCTGCTGGTGAAGGGGCCGATGACCGCCTCGACCTTGGCCTCGACCAGATCGCGCGCCGCGCGGGCCGCGGTCTCGGCGTTCTGGGCGTCGTCACGCGAGACCAGCTCCACCAGCCGGCCCTGGACGCCGCCGGCCCGGTTGAACTGCTCGACCGCCAGGGTCAGCGCGTTCAGCCCCGCCTGGCCGTTGTCCGAATTGGCCGAGGTCAGGCCACCGATGAAGCCGATGCGGATCGGTTCGGTCGGCTTGGGCGAGCAGGCGACCAGCCCCAGGGCGAGCAGCGGACCGAAAAAAGGCAGCAACTTTTTCATGTTCGTACCGATAAGAAGGGAGTGATGAATGCCGGCGGGCGGGTGAAGCTGCCCCCACCGCGAAATGCCCCACACCGATTTCCTATCGACCTTCCAGCCCGAAACTGAAGCCTTACCGCCCGCCTCGCCGGCGGCGGGTGGCCGCTGGCGCCAGCGCTGGGCCGCTTCGCTGCGCCTGCGGCTGCTGGCCATTGGCCTGATGCCGCTGCTGCTGACCTTTCCGCTGGTGATGGCGGCGCTGGTCGTGCTGGGCGGGCAGCGGGTCAACGACATCCTGCAGGCCAACCTGCGCACCCAGCTCGGCGCTGGCCTGAGCTACCTGGACCAGTTGCGGGCCGAAAACGGCGTGCGCGTGGGCCGCCTGGTGCGCATCCCGCGGGTGCAGGCGCTGCTGGACGCCGGCATGCCCCCCGAAGAGCGACGGGCGGTGCTGGCCGAACTGGCCGAGCGCGACAACCTGGACTACCTGCTGATCGTGCTGGCCGACGGGCAGGTGCTGGCCGCCAGCAGCCCGGTGCCCGCGCAGGCCCGGCTGCCCGAAGACCCGGTGCTGCGCCAGGCGCGCATTGGCGTGACCACGTCGGCCTTCGCGCGCATGCCGCCCGCGTCACTGGCGGTGCTGGGCCAGGCGCTGCCGTCCACCGCGCGCGTGCCGCGGGGCCCTGGCCCCGATGCGGTACAGGACGGACTGCTGATCCACGCCGCCGCCCATTTCCCGCTGGCGGTCAACGTGCCCGATGCCGTGCTGGTGGGCGGCACCCTGCTGAACCGGCACACCACCCTGATCCAGCACATGCGCGAGCTGATCTTCCCGCTGGGCACGCTGCCGGACGACACCGAGGGCATCACCCTGCTGGCCACCGACGGCACCGTGGTGAACCTGAGCCAGCAGCGCCGCGAGGGCGGCCGCGTGCTGGGCATGCCGGTGGCCCCCGACGCGGCCCGCGCCCTGCACAGCGGCGAAGCGCTGTGGCTGGGCCTGCTGCCGCTGGGCGACGCCGACTACATGGGCGGCTACCAGCGCCTGGTGGACGCCCGGGGCGAGACCATCGGGGCCATCGGCGTGGCCTTTCCGTACGCGCCCTACCAGCGCATGATCCACCTGCTGCTGTGGTCGGTGGGCGGTGTGCTCGCGCTGACCACGCTGGTGGTCTCGGGCTCGGCCACGGTCAACGCCCGGCAACTGATCCAGCGGCTGGGCGCCATCGTGGACACCATGTCCCGGGTGCGCCACGGCGAGCGCAGCGCCCGCGTGCAGGTGGACCCCCATCAGGACGAGCTGGCGCGCCTGGGCCAGCACTTCAACCGCCTGCTCGACACCATCGAACGGCAGGACGTCGCGCAAAGCGAAGCCCAGAAAACCATCGCCGACGAAGCCCTGCGCCGCCGCGCGCTGTTCGAGCACGAGCGCGACGGCGTGATCATCGTCAACCGCGACGGCAGCGTCTTCGAGGCCAACCCGGCCGCCGCGCGCATGCTCGGCCACACGCCCGAGCAGATGCAGCAACTGCACCTGACCGACTGGGAAGCCCACTACAGCCTGGCCGAAGCCACCGAGATCGTGCGCAGCATGGGGCCCGAAGGCGCGAACTTCGAGTCGGTGCTGCGCCGGTGCGACGGCAGCACCTTCCCCGTGGAGGTGTCGCTGAGCAAGGCCCGCTGGGACAACCGCACCTTCACCATCACGCTGCTGCGCGACATCTCCGAACGCAAACGGGCCGATGCACAACTGGCGCGCTACCAGGACAACCTGGCCCGCCTGGTGGACCAGCGCACCGACGAGCTGCGCGATCGCACGGAAGAGCTCAACACCGTCTTTGCCATCAGTCCCGACGGCTTCGTCTCGTTCAACCGCGAGCGGTGCGTCGCCTCGGTCAACGCAGCGTTCACCCGCATGACCGGCCTGTCGGCCCGGGAGCTCAAGGGCCTGGACGAATCACGGTTCTCCGAACGCCTGGCGGCCCTGTGCGAGCGCCCCGAGAGCTTCCCCGGTCTGGCGCACCTGCGGCAGTCGCAGGCCGACACCGCGGATGCCACCGGCGACCGGCCCGGCGGCGAGCGCAGCTGGACGCTGGAACTGGCCGGGGCAGGCCAACGCGTGCTGGACGTGGCGCTGCGCCTGTCCGAATCGACCAGCGTGTCGCAGGTGCTGTACGTGCGCGACGTCACGCACGAAACCGAGGTGGACCGCATGAAGAGCGAGTTCCTCTCGACCGCGGCCCACGAGTTGCGCACGCCCATGGCCAGCATCTACGGCTTCACCGAGCTGCTGCTGGCACGCCAGTTCGGCGAGGATCAAAAACGCGACCTGCTGGAAACCATCTCGCGCCAGGCCACGCGCATGTCGACCATCATCGACGAGCTGCTGGACCTGGCCCGCATCGAGGCGCGGCAGGGCAAGGACTTCGTCTTGGAGCCGGTGATCGTGCAGGAGCTGATCGACCTGGTCGCCAAGGACCACCGGCCACCGGACGGCCGCGAAGCCCCGGTGATCGACGCCTGCGAGCACCGCGTGACGGTGCAGGCCGACCGCAGCAAGCTGCAGCAGGTGCTGCTCAACGTGCTGTCCAACGCCTACAAGTACTCGCCCGCCGGCGGCGCGGTGCACATCCGCTGCGGTCTGGACGCGTCGGGCCAGCGGGCCCGCATCGCCATCAGCGACCCGGGTGTGGGCATGACGCCCGAGCAATGCGCCCGCGTGTTCGAGCGCTTTTATCGCGCCGACAACTCCGGCCACATCCCCGGCACCGGCCTGGGCATGAGCATCGTCAAGGAGATCGTCGAACTGCACGGCGGCCAGGTCGAGGTGGCCAGCACGCCCGGCGCTGGGACCACGGTGACCCTGCTGCTGCCGGTGCAGGCGGTGACCGTGCAACCCACCCCGGAAGCGGTCGATGCCAGCGCCTGAGGATGTAGCGTCAGTCGTCGTCGCCCAGCTCGACGTCCCAGCCCATGCCCTTGGCGCGCGCCACCGCTTCGGCGTGGATGCGCGCGTGGCGCTCGGCCAGTTCGGGTGGCAAACGGCTGGGCAATTGGCCATATGGCTCCCAGGCCTTGTGCACCGCTTCGAACAGGTTTTGCAAATCGCCCGCGCCCTTGCCGGCAAATCCCTCGCCTTCGGGCAGCAGGCCGAACACCCAGGCGTCGCGGATGATGCGGCCGGTCATGGTCATGCCGTGGTGGTCTTCGGCATCGATGCCGGCGTAGGTCTGCTGGCGGCTGTGGATCATGCTCATGGTGGGTGTCCTTATCGGGTCAGGCCAGCATAGAGCACCGGCAGCTTCTCCGGCAGCTTTTCCACCTTGTCCACCACCAGGTAGTTCCGCTCGCCGAAGATGCGGCGCACGTACTGGTCGGCGCGCGGGTCCAGGCTCATGCAGTAGGTGGTCACGCCGTGGCGGCCAGCCTCTTCCACCGCCTTCTTGGTGTCGTGGCGCAGGTACTGTGGGTCGCGCACGTCCACATCGGCCGGTTCACCGTCGGTGATGACGAGCAGCAGCTTCTTGCTGCTGCGCTGCGCCTTCAGAGCGGCGGTGGCGTGCCGGACGGCCGCGCCCATGCGGGTGGAGAGCTGGCCCTCCATGCCGGCCAGGCGCGCCTTGGCCAGGTCGTCGTAGGGCTGATCGAAGTCCTTGAAGCGCCAGTAGTTCACGTCGTGCCGCCCGTCGGAGCAAAAGCCGTGGATGGCGAACGGGTCGCCCACCTTCTGGATCGCGTCGGCCAGCAGCGCGCAGGCCGAGCGCGTGAGGTCGAGCACGGTTTGGTCCTGGCCACCGGCTCGCTCGCCGGGCCGCCCCAAGGGCGAGCCAGCCCCCTCGGGGGGCAGCGACCCGCGCAGCGGCGGAGCGTGGGGGCGTTGGACTTTGTCGTTCGTCGACTGCGAGAGGTCCAGCAGCACCAGCACCGAGATGTCGCGCGTCTTGCGCACGCTGCGCATCATGATGCGCGGGTCGGGCTGGCGCCCCATGCGCATCTCGATCACCGAGGCCAGCGCGGCGTTGAGGTCGATGTCGTCGCCGTCTTCCAGCTGGCGGATGCGCTGCACGCCCTGCGGCTGCATCGCGTCCAGGATGTAATTCATGCGCCCGATCAGGCGCCGGTGTTCGGTGAGGATGCCGTCGATCACCGCCGCGTCGCCGGCTTTCGGGCGGCGCTCCTGCACCGTGGCCCAGGCCGGGCGTTCGAGCTGGATCATGTGGTCCCACTCGCCGTAATGCACCGGCGGCAGCAACGGCTCTCGGCCTTCGCTTTCATTGAACGACACGCCCAGGTCTTCGTAGGGGAACAGCTCGGTGCCCAGCACCCAGATTTCCTGCGCGTCGTCACCAGCGGTCTCGACTTCGAGTTCATTGACGAACTCCATCAGGTTGACCTGTTTGCGCAACTGCTGCGGCGGTTCGTAGCCGGCGGCGATGCTGCGCTCGAAGTCGAAGCCGTCGAAAGCCCAGAAGTAGCGGTTGTCGTCGCGGTAGGCGGCCGTCTGCAGGTCCGTGCGTGGCTGGAAGGCTGGCCCCTGCGTGAGTTCTCGGTAGCTGTGCCCCAGCTGCACGCCGATCTCCCAGGACACGCTGTTGTCGTGCGGGTCGGACTGGATGCGGGGCAAGGCCTCGGCCAGCAGCGCTCGGCCCTGGGCGATCCAGGGGTGGTGGTCCTCGTACGCGGAATCGAGCAGCGCGCGCGCCAGGCGGTTGAGCCAGTCTCCGGCTGTGGCTTGCTGTGTGGCCTGCACGGTGTGCAACTGCGCCCAGAGCGGTCGCAGGCCGGGGAAGCGCGCCAGCGTCAGCGCCTCCACCCGCGCGTCCTCCACCAGACCGATCAGCGCCATCTGCCAGGGGCTGAGCGATTCGGCCGAGATGGGCTGGCGGGTGAACACCACGTGCGCCGCGGCGTGCGCCGCCGCGGCCCGATAAAGCTGCGTGGCGTCTACCGTGCCCGCGTTGCCGTCGACCGCGTCGTACGCATCGGGCAGGTGGATGAAGTAATCCTCGATGAAGGGGCGGTAGCCCTCGCGGCTCTCGTGGTCGCCGGCTGTGGGCCGCATGAAGAAGTCGCGCCCCCAGAGCGCGCGCAAATACATGTTGATGCGCCGCTGCACGTCCACCAGCAGCGTGCCCTTGCGCTCCTTCTGCAGCATGGCCAGCGACTCTTTGGACTGCAGGCCGAAGTAGGCGATCTGTTCTTCGTAGTTCGTGCGGTGGGCCTGCGCGCCCCAGGTGGCCCAACGCCGCAGGCCGCCCAGCGTGAGCTGGCCGAACAGCGCGTCCAGCTGACCCAGCATGGGCCGCAGGCCGCGCGGCGCCTGCGCCACCAACGTGTTGAGGAACTGCAGGTACTGCAAAAACAGCGCACCGTCAGCCAGGCGGCGCGCGGCGGTGGGCGCGGTGGCCAGCACCAGCTCGATCACCGCGCCCGAGGTCTTGGATGCCAGCAGGAGCGCGGTGGTGGCGAGTTCACCGACCACGTCCTCGCCGATCTCCTGCGCCACCTGCGGCGCGCCGTCGATCCACGCGTCCACCAGCTCGTGGCCACGACCCAGACCGCGCAGCGCAGCGGCGCCCTTGACGTAGTTGTCCAGCCCACGCGCGGAAAACACCTTGGTGGCGTCCGGCCAGCGGTGTTCCAGCAGCTCGCGCGAGATCGGATCGAGCTGGTCGGTCCACTCGGTGTGGTCGTGCAGGTGAACGCTCATAAGACAGACGGACCTTCACAAAGAACCAAACATCTTGGCGGACCGATGTGTCATCGAGAACGCCGCGGAACCGGCTTCGCCGGGCCGCCAGCGTTGCCCCCTGGGGGGTGACGCCAAAGGCGGCGCGGGGGGGTCAAAAAAATGTGGCGACCGCAGCATCCAGCGCGTCGCGCATGTCTGGGTCGTCCGTGATCGGGCGCACCAGGGCCACGCGGCAGGCGGCCTGCGCGGCCACGCCCTGGGCGATCAGGCTGCCCGCGTAGATCAGCATGCGGGTGGAGATGCCTTCGTCCAGACCATGGCCCTTGAGGTTGCGCGCGCGCTCGGCGATGCCGACCAGCTTGCCTGCGACGTCCAGGCTCACGCCGGTTTCGTGCGCCACGATCTCGGCCTCGACATCGTGTTCGGGGTAGTTGAAATCCAGCGCGCCGAAGCGCTGCTTGGTGGACTGCTTCAGGTCCTTCATCAGACTCTGGTAGCCCGGGTTGTACGAGATGACGATCTGGAAGTCCGGGTGGGCTTTGACCAGTTCGCCTTTTTTCTCCAGCGGCAGCACGCGGCGGTTGTCGGTCAGCGGATGGATCACCACGGTGGTGTCCTGCCGCGCTTCGACGACTTCGTCGAGGTAGCAGATGGCGCCATGCCGCGCGGCCATGGCCAGCGGACCGTCTTGCCAGCGGGTGCCGTTGGCGTCGAGCAGGAAGCGGCCGACCAGGTCGGAGGCCGTCATGTCTTCGTTGCAGGCCACGGTGATGAGCGGCTTGTTGAGCTTCCAGGCCATGTACTCCACGAAGCGCGTCTTGCCACAGCCGGTGGGGCCCTTGAGCATCATGGGCATGCGCACGGAGTAGGCGGCTTCGTACAGCTCGACCTCATCGGCCACCGGGCGGTAGTAGGGTTGCTGGGCGACGCGGTAGGCGTCTAGTTGGTCGCTCATGTTCGTCTCCACAGACCTTGCGCTCATCGTCTTGTTGCGTTGGCCTGCTCCGCGTGGTGCGGGGCGGCCAACTCCATTCGTGTCCCCCGCCGGCCTGCGGCCGGCTCCTCCTTGACCTCACTGCGCCGGCCACCCCGCACCACGCTATTCGGCGCGCGTGTCGCTTTCCAGAGATGCCGCAGAACCGGCTTTGCCGGGCTGCAGGCATCGCCCCTTGAGGGGCGGAGCGGCCACACGAAGTGGGCAAGCGATGGGGGTGGGTCTGGTGCTTGGCTTTGCCGGGCCACAGGCATCGTCCCCCCTTCCAGGGGGAAGCCGCGCAGCGGCGCAGGGGGGTTACACCGTCTTCCCGCGGAAGATGACCATCGAAGCCCCTTGCGACTGCGTGAAATTGTTGTAGCCGATCAGGCGCACGTGGTTGTCGGGGTTGGCCTGGCGGCAGGCCTCGCACTCGGCCAGCACCTTGTCCACGTCGGTCTCGCCGAACATGGGCAGCTTCCACATGTACCAGTAAGAGTCCATCAGGTACTGCGGTTCGGTGTGCTCGATGGCCGGGTTCAGGCCTTTCTTGACGAGGTACTCGACCTGCTTGCGGA
>NZ_JBPCSJ010000084.1:0-10054 GCF_051007235.1 Hydrogenophaga sp.
GGCCGTGCCTGAGCCGCAAGCCGTGTCAGCCGAACCGGCCGCGCCCGTGATCGATGAGGCCGAACTGGCCCGCCGCGAGGAAGAAGCACGCCGCCAGGCGGAGCTGCTGCGCCGTCAGGAAGAAGAACTGGCCCGCAAGCGCGAAGAGCGTGAAGCCGAAGAAGCCCGTCAGGCGCAGGCCGAACAGGCACGCGCCGCCAGTGAAGCCGCCGCTGCGGCCGCTGCGGCCAAGGCCCAGCAGGAAGCCGCTGCTGCCCCCAGCGCACCCGCCGCCCCAGCCGCTGCCGCGGTGGCCGCACAGGACGCCGCGGCCGAACAGGCCCGCGCCGCTGCGCAGGAGCGCGATGCCGCCGCCCGCGCACTGGCCGAGAAGAACGCCGAAGCCCGCAAGCTGGAAGAGGCGCGCGCGCAAGATCTGCTGGAACGCCGTCGCAAGGCCGAGGCCGAAGCGGCCAACATCCGCGCCATGATGGCCGCTCCGGCCAGGACCATGGTGGCCAAGAAGCCCGAGCCGACGCCCGACCCCAAAGCCATCAAGGGCACCTTGCACAAGCCGGCTGGCACGCCGGGTGCCAAGACGGCACCGGCCGCTGGCGCCGTTGCCGGTGCGGGCAAGAAGGAAGTCAAGTCCGAAGCCCTGTCGTCGACCTGGAAGGACGACGCGGCCAAAAAGAAGGAAATCAAGACCCGTGGCGACACGAGTGCCGGCCGCTCCAACTGGCGCAGCGGGCCCAAGGGCCGCCGCGGCGACCGCGACAGCCGCGATTCGGGTCCGTCCAGCTTCGTGGCACCGACCGAAGCCAAGGTCATCGAAGTGCACGTGCCGGAAACCATCACCGTGGCCGAACTGGCGCACAAGATGAGCCTGAAGTCGTCCGAGGTCATCAAGCAGCTGATGAAGCTGGGCCAGATGGTCACCATCAACCAGCCGCTGGACCAGGACACCGCCATGATCGTGGTGGAAGAACTGGGCCACACGGCGGTGATCGCCGCGCTGGACGACCCGGAAGCCTTCACCGACGAGGAAGCCGGCCAACACCAGGCCGAACTGCTGCCTCGCGCGCCGGTGGTCACCGTCATGGGCCACGTGGACCACGGCAAGACCTCGCTGCTGGATTACATCCGCCGCGCCAAGGTGGCCGCGGGCGAAGCCGGCGGCATCACGCAGCACATTGGCGCCTACCACGTGGAAACCCCGCGCGGCATGGTGTCCTTCCTCGACACCCCGGGTCACGAGGCCTTCACGGCCATGCGTGCCCGCGGTGCGCAGGCGACCGATATCGTCATCCTGGTGTGCGCGGCCGACGACGGCGTCATGCCGCAGACCAAGGAAGCCATCAAGCACGCGAAGGCGGCGGGTGTGCCCATGGTCGTGGCCCTGACCAAGATCGACAAGCCGGGCATCAACCTGGAGCGCGTGCGCTCCGAGCTGGTGGCCGAAGAAGTCGTGCCGGAAGAATTCGGTGGCGACGTGCCCTTCGTGGGTGTGTCGGCCAAAACCGGCGAGGGCGTCGACGCTTTGCTGGAACAGGTCCTGCTGCAGGCCGAAGTGCTGGAACTCAAGGCCCCGGTCGACGCCATGGCCAAGGGTCTGGTGATCGAAGCCCGTCTGGACAAGGGCCGTGGTTCCGTGGCCACCGTGCTGGTGCAGAGCGGTACGCTCAAGACCGGCGACGTGGTGCTGGTGGGGCAGACCTCTGGTCGCGTGCGCGCCATGCTGGACGAAAACGGCAAGCCCATCAAGGAAGCCGGCCCGTCGATCCCGGTGGAAATCCAGGGTCTGGCCGAAGTGCCGCAAGCCGGTGACGACTTCATGGTGATGACCGACGAACGCCGTGCGCGCGAAATCGCCACCTACCGTGCGGGCAAGTTCCGCAACACCAAGCTGGCCAAGCAACAGGCCGCCAAGCTGGAAAACATGTTCACCGACATGTCGGCCGGCGAAGTCAAGGTGCTGCCGATCATCGTCAAGGCCGACGTACAGTGTTCGCAGGAAGCCCTGGGCGCTTCGCTGCTCAAGCTCTCGACCGACGAGGTCAAGGTGCAGCTGGTGTTCTCCGGCGTGGGCGGCATCAGCGAGTCCGACGTCAACCTGGCGATCGCCTCCAAGGCCATCATCATCGGCTTCAACGTGCGGGCCGACGTCGGCGCGCGCAAGCTGGCCGAAGGCAACGATGTCGACCTGCGCTACTACAACATCATCTACGACGCCGTGGACGAGTTGAAGGCTGCCATGTCGGGCATGCTGGCACCGGAAAAGCGCGAAGAGGTCATCGGCTCGGCCGAGATCCGCACCGTGTTCGTGGCCTCCAAGATCGGCACCGTGGCCGGCTGTATGGTCACGTCCGGCACGGTCACGCGCAGCGCCCACTTCCGCCTGCTGCGCGAGAACGTGGTGGTCTACACCGGCGAACTCGAATCGCTCAAGCGCCTCAAGGACGACGTGCGCGAGGTCAAGGAGGGCTTCGAGTGCGGTATCAAGCTCAAGAACTACAACGACATCCACGAGGGTGATCAGCTGGAGTTCTTCGAGGTCAAGGAAGTGGCGCGTACGCTGTAAGGCTCAGGTTCACCATGCCACGCAAGGCTTCCTCCGTCCCCAACCGCGGTTTCCGCGTCGCCGACCAGATCCAGCGCGATCTGGCGGAGCTGATCGCGCGCGAGCTCAAGGACCCGCGGGTGGGCATGGTCACGATCAACGCGGTCGAGGTCACCCCCGACTACGCGCACGCCAAGGTGTTTTTCAGCCTGCTGACCGGCAGCCCGGAAGAAACCCAGCAGGGGCTGAACGCCGCGGCGGGTTTTCTGCGCACCGGTCTGTTCAAGCGGCTGCACATCCACTCCGTGCCGACGCTGCACTTCGTGTTCGACCGCACCACCGAGCGCGCGGCCGACATGAACGCGCTCATCTCCAAGGCCGTGGCCTCTCGCTCCAAAGACGGGGAATGACGATGAGCGCGCCACGCACCAGGGTGCAACGGCGCCCTGTGCATGGGGTGTTGTTGCTCGACAAACCGCTGGGGTTCTCCAGCAACCAGGCTTTGCAAAAGGCCAAGTGGTTGCTGCGCGCCGAAAAAGCGGGCCACACCGGCACGCTGGACCCGCTGGCCAGCGGCGTGTTGCCCCTGTGCTTCGGCGCGGCCACCAAGTTCAGCCAGCTGCACCTGGACGCCGACAAGACCTACGACACCATGGTGCGCCTGGGCGTGAAGACGACCACCGGTGATGCCGAGGGCGACGTGATCGACACACGACCGGTGCAGTGCACGGTGGGCGAGGTGGTCGAGGTGCTCGACCGCTTCATGGGCGACATCACCCAGGTGCCGCCCATGCACAGCGCGCTCAAAAAAGACGGCAAGCCGCTCTACGAATACGCCCGCGAGGGCGAAACGGTGGAGCGCGAGCCCCGACACGTCACCATCCACGACCTGGAGCTGCTGCACCTGCAGCTGCAGGGCGACGAGCCCCACCTGCGCCTGCGCGTGACCTGCAGCAAAGGCACTTACATCCGTACCCTGGGCGAAGACATTGCCGAGGCGCTGGGCTGCGGTGGTCACCTGAGCATGCTGCGGCGCGTGCAGACCGGCCCGTTCGACGCCAGCCAGTGCATCAGCGTCGAGGCGCTGGAAGCCCTGGACGAGGCGGCCCGGCTGGAACGGCTGCTGCCGATCGAAGCCCTGCTGCCGGGCCACGCCCGTGTCACGCTGGGCCATGAAGATGCAGGGCGGTTCCTCAGCGGCGTGCGCCGCCGGGGCGACTGGCCCGACCAACCGCAGGTGGCCGTGTTCGGCCCGGCACACGACGGGCAAGCGCCCGTGTTGCTGGGCAGCGGACACACCTGCGCTGGCGAACTGATCCCGGGGCGGCTGCTGAGCCCCATCGAAATACAGCACATCCTGGAAAACTCACCGGAACTCACATCATGAGCAAACAGATCCGCAACATCGCCATCATCGCCCACGTCGACCATGGCAAAACCACCATGGTGGACCAGCTGCTGCGCCAGTCGGGCACCTTCGCCGAACACGAAAAAGTGGTGGACACGGTGATGGACAACAACGCCATCGAACGCGAGCGCGGCATCACCATCCTGGCCAAGAACTGCGCCGTGAGCTGGGAAGGCACGCACATCAACATCGTCGACACCCCCGGCCACGCGGACTTCGGCGGTGAAGTCGAGCGCGCCCTGTCCATGGTTGACGGCGTGGTGCTGCTGATCGATGCCCAGGAAGGCCCGATGCCCCAGACCCGCTTCGTGACCAAGAAGGCCCTGGCCCTGGGCCTCAAGCCCATCGTTGTGGTCAACAAGGTGGACAAGCCCGGCGCCAACCCCACCAAGGTGATCAACGAAGCCTTCGACCTGTTCGCCAACCTGGGCGCGACCGACGAGCAGCTGGAGTTCCCGGTGGTCTACGCCTCGGGCATCAACGGCTGGACCTCGCTGGAAGAGGGCGCCCCCGGTGAGCAGTGGGGCCCGAACATGTCGGCCCTGTTCGACACCGTGCTCAAGCACGTGCCCGCGCAGACCGGCGACCCGGCCGCGCCGCTGCAGTTGCAGATTTCCGCGCTGGACTTCTCCACCTTCGTGGGCCGCATCGGCGTGGGCCGCATCAGCCAGGGCACCATCAAGCCGTCGATGGACGTGCTGGTGATGGAAGGTCCGGATGGCAAGACCATCAAGGGCCGGATCAACCAGGTGCTGACCTTCCAGGGCCTGGACCGCGTGCAGGCCACCGAAGCCGGCCCGGGCGACATCGTGCTGATCAACGGCATCGCCGACATCGGTATCGGCGTGACGGTGACCGATCCGCTGAACCCGGCCCCGCTGCCCATGCTCAAGGTGGACGAACCCACCCTGACCATGAACTTCTGCGTCAACACCAGCCCGCTGGCCGGCCGCGAAGGCAAGTACGTCACCAGACGCCAGATCTGGGACCGCCTGCAGAAAGAACTGCAGTCCAACGTGGCGCTGCGCGTGCGCGAGACCGACGAAGACGGCATTTTCGAAGTCATGGGCCGTGGCGAACTGCACCTGACCATCCTGCTGGAAAACATGCGCCGCGAAGGTTACGAGCTGGCCGTGTCCAAGCCGCGCGTGGTGTTCCGCGAGATCAATGGCGAGAAGTGCGAGCCGATCGAGCTGGTGACCGCCGACATCGAAGAGCAGCACCAGGGCGGCGTGATGCAGGCTCTGGGCGAGCGCAAGGGTGAGCTGGCCAACATGATTCCGGATGGCAAGGGCCGTGTGCGCCTGGAGTACCGCATTCCGGCGCGTGGCCTGATCGGCTTCACCAACGAATTCCTGAACCTGACCCGCGGTTCGGGCCTGATCGCCAACATCTTTGACGGCTACGAGCCGCACAAGGGCGAGATCGCCAGCCGCAAGAACGGTGTGCTGATCTCCATGGACGACGGTGAAATCTTCACCTACGCCCTGGGCAAGCTCGACGATCGCGGCCGCATGTTCGTCAAGCCCAACGACCCTGTGTACGAAGGCATGATCGTTGGCATCCACAGCCGCGACAACGACCTGATCGTCAACGCCACCCGCACCAAGCAGCTGACCAACTTCCGCGTCAGCGGCAAGGAAGACGCGATCAAGATCACGCCCCCGATCGACCTGACGCTGGAATACGGCGTCGAGTTCATCGAGGACGACGAGCTGGTTGAAATCACGCCCAAGAGCGTGCGCCTGCGCAAGCGCTACCTCAAGGAACACGACCGCAAGCGCGCTTCGCGCGACGCCTGAAACCCTGGTTGGTGAAGGCCGGTCGCCGAGATGAGCGAATCGTGGATCAACGACAAGTGGCAGTGGCTGCTGGTGGGCTCGACCGCGGTGGTCGTTTACGCCAGTATCGACCGAAGCGTTGACACTCGGCGGCCACGCTACGAGACCCAGGCTGACTGTCTGCGCGACTGGAACGATCCCCGCGACTGCGAGTCCGGAAGCGATGGCACCTCGTCAGCAGGTGGCAGCGGTGGTGGACGCGCCTGGTATGGCCCTGACATGGACAGCGATGGCAAGGCCTACCACGCCGATGGACGCGTCACAACTGGCCACAACGCCAGGCCTCTGAGCGCCACCAGTTTCCGCGGTTCCAGCGTCACGCGCGGTGGGTTTGGCGGTGGTTTCAGCCGGGGTGGCTGATGCAGCGGCTGCCCCAGATCGAGCGAACGGACTGGCGTCAGAAGATGGCGTCGCTGGGCTTCGGCTTCCACAGCATCGACGGTGTGTACTGGAAGGAACATGTGGCGTACCGGTTCAGCGCGTCGCAGATCGACACCTTTGACGACGCGGTGACAGAGTTGCACGCCATGTGTCTGGACTTTGTTGACGACTTCATCAAGGCCGGTGACTGGAGCCACCTTCCGCTCCCGGACACCGCCATCACCACGATTGAGCGCTCATGGCGGCGGCGCGAGCCGGGACTGCTGGGACGCTTTGACTTCTCCTGGGATGGCGTGAGCCCTCCCAAGATGCTCGAGTACAACGCTGACACGCCCACATCGTTGATGGAAAGCAGCTTGGCGCAGTGGACCTGGAAGGTGGATGTGCAACCCCAGGCAGACCAGTTCAACAGCCTGCACGAAAAGCTGGTGGCGCGTTGGCGAACCCTGCGGGCGCAAGGGCACAGCGATGTCCTTCACTTTGCTGGCCAATACGAGCAGGAAGAGGACGCGGTGCACTTGGACTACCTGCTGGACACCGCCCTGCAGGCAGGCTGGAGAACCCAGTGGCTGGCCATGAAAGATGTGGGCTGGGACGGCGCGTACTTCGTCGATCACGAGGGTGCTCCGATCCGACAGCTGTTCAAACTCTACCCATGGGAATGGATCTGGCGCGACAGCTTTGCCGAGCATGCGGCCACCGACGCGGTGCGCTGGATTGAGCCACCCTGGAAGCTGCTGCTTTCCAGCAAGTCATTGGCAGTTCACCTCTGGCAACGTCACCCAGGACACCCGCTGTTGCTGCCTGCCGCTTTTGCGAGAGGTTCACTGCCTACAAATCGAGCGTACGCCCGCAAACCGATGTTCTCGCGCGAGGGAGGGGGGTGCAGCCTGCATCAGCCCGATGGCACGCTCATCGACGTCGAGCGCGTGTTCGAGGAAACCGGAGACTGGGTGTATCAAGTGCTGGCCCCTTTGCCTCGGTATGACGACTACTGGAGCGTGGTGGGCGGCTGGGTTGTGGGTGACGATGCCGCCGGCCTGTGCATCCGGGAAGACGCCTCGGCCATCACCAAGAACAGCAGCCACTTCGTCCCGCATTACTTCGACTGACCTCTAGATCTCAGGACTGATCTGTGCCCGCATTTGCCCTGTATTTTCTCTGTGGACTGGCCTTGATTGCTGTCGCCAGCGCGGTCTTCGTGAAGCTCACCCCTTTCCCTGAGATGCAGCTCATCGCGCAAGGCAACCAGGCCGCTGCATGGGTCTTCGTGGGCACCGTGCTCGGGTTCGCATTGCCCGTGACCAGCGCCATTGCCCACAGCGTCTCGCTCGCCGACATGCTGTCCTGGACCACGGCCAGCTTGCTCTGTCAGTACCTGGCCCATCTGGCCATCCGGGCCCTGCTGCCCGGCTTTGTGCGAGGGATTCAAGACGGCGTGACGGCATTGGGCATTGTTAGCGCCGGCCTGTCGGTGGCGGTCGGCATGGTCAACGCAGCCAGCCTGGTGTTCTGAAATGGATGGTCGCCTGACCCACAGCCGAGCGGTTCTGCTCATGGTCATCGTGACCCTGATGTGGTCCATCGCGGGTGTAGTTTCTCGTCAGCTGGAGTCGGCGGCCCGGTTTGAGGTGACTTTCTGGCGCAGCGCGTTCACGGCCTTGTCGCTGCTGGTGATCCTGCCCATGTGGCGTTCTGCTGATCGCGCTTCGGGCGCGACCCTGCCGGTGGTGGCAGTGCAGAGCATACTGTTGCGTCACTGGGGCATTTTGGCGAACTCACGCACTTTCTGGGTGTCGGGCGTGTGCTGGGCCACCATGTTCACCGCGTTCATGCTGGCGCTGACCTTCACCAGCGTGGCCAACGTGCTGGTCATCATGGCCGCCGGGCCACTGTTCACCGCCCTGGTGGCTCGTGTGTTCATTGGCCAGCGCCTGCCGTGGCGCACCTGGGTCGCCATCGTCGCGGCCGGCCTGGGCATCGTCTACATGTACGGCAGCCAGATGTGGGCCGCCTTCACCGACCCCGATGCCAATGCTTCGGGTCTGGTGCTGGGTTCGCTGGCATCTTTGTGTGTGCCGATCGCAGGTGCCATCAACTGGACGGTGGTGCAGCGCAGCCAGCAGCAGGGCCAGTCCATCGACCTTGTGCCGTCGGTGCTGGTCGGTGCGCTGCTGTCGGCCGCGGCCACGCTGCCACTGGCGTTGCCGTTTGCGGCCACCGCCGCCGATATCGCCTGGCTGGCCCTTCTGGGTCTGTTCCAGCTCGCCATCCCGTGTGCGCTCGCGGTCGTCTGCGCGCGCGCGCTCAAGGCGCCCGAGGTCTCGTTGCTGGCCTTGCTGGAGGTGATCTTCGGTATCGTCTGGGCGTGGCTGTGGGCCAACGAGACGCCGGGTCGCGAAGTCTTGCTGGGCGGCAGCGTGGTCATTGGCGCGCTGCTCATCAACGAGGTGCTGGCCTGGCGCGCGCGCTCAACGCCGTCGCCCACCGTTCAGCCCGATGCCAGCGGCGCCACGCCGCACTGACCTTTTTCGAGGAAGTATTCCCATGAGCCACGCCCCCGAGACCCACGTCATCACCGAAGTCCGCGGCCGGGTGGGCTGCATCACGCTGAACCGGCCCAAGGCGCTGAACGCCTTGTCTCTGGGCATGATCCGGGACATCACCGCTGCGCTGTTGAGTTGGCGCGACGACGCCCATGTGTTGGCGGTGGCCATTCGTGGCACCGGCAAAGAGGGGCCGTTCGGCGCCTTTTGTGCCGGCGGCGACATCCGCTTCTTCCACCAGGCGGCGCTCTCGGGCAACCCCGAGCTGGAGGACTTCTTCACCGAAGAGTACGCGCTCAACCACCTCATCCACACCTATCCCAAGCCCTACATCGCTCTTATGGATGGGATCTGCATGGGCGGCGGCATGGGCATCAGCCAGGGCGCCAGCCTGCGCATCGTCACCGAGCGCAGCAAGATCGCCATGCCCGAAACCGGCATCGGCCTGTTTCCCGACGTGGGCGGCGGTTATTTCCTCAGCCGTTGCACCGGGCGCACCGGCGAGTACCTGGCGCTCACGGGCCTGGTGCTGGGCGGAACCGAAGCGCTGACCGTGGGCCTGGCCGACGCCTTGATGGACAGCGGGCGGCTGACAGGGCTGTGGGACAGCCTGGGCCAGACACCCTATGAAAGCAGCGAAGCGGTGGAGCGCTGGTGCCGCAACCATGTGCAGAAAGCGCCGGCGCGGGCGGCATGGCCGCTGGCCGATATCGACCGTGTGTTCGGGTTGGACAGCGTTGGCGCCATGGTGAAGGCGCTGGAAGGCGGGCAGGGCGACTGGGCCCGGGACACCGCTGCCCTGCTGCGCAAGCGCTCGCCCCTGATGCTCAACGTGGTGCTGGAACAGGTGCGCCGCGCGCGGGGTATGGGTCTGGCCGATGAACTGCGCATGGAACGTGACCTGGTGCGCCGCTGTTTCCACCTGCGGCCTGGGGCCGCCAGCGAAACGGTGGAAGGCATCCGTGCGCTGGCCGTGGACAAGGACCACCAGCCGCGCTGGAATCCGGAACGCATTGAGGACGTCGGGCCCGATCTGGTCGAGCCGTTTTTTGTGAGCCCCTGGCCCGTGAGTGCCCATCCCTTGCGGGCTCTCGGGCACTGAGCCGCCGCGCCCGTTCCGTGCCTTGCACGTCAGCTGTTCACAGTTGCCGGTACACCGCTGTGGCCAGCGCGGCGAGCGCGTCCCGCGGCAAGGCGCCTGACAGGGCGTAGCCGAATCCCTGATCCACCCAGTAGAAGGCCGGGACTGGACCTTCATCGGTGAAACGGAAGGCCGTTTCGCCCGAGTTCTTCCCGGTGTCGAGGGCGCCCACATACAGGGTCAGCCGGTGGCCATCGG
>NZ_JBPCSJ010000085.1:0-1799 GCF_051007235.1 Hydrogenophaga sp.
GAAGTCTGGAAGGCCCGCACCTCCATCGTGATGAAGCGCTCCATGGCCAGCGGCTACGCCGGTGTGGACAACCCGCTGTTCTACAAGGACAACAACCGCATGCTGTTCGGCGACGCCAAGAAGATGCTGGACGAGGTGCTGGTGGCGCTCAAGAGCTGATTGATCCCGCCGCAAGGCACAGGGCCGGCAGCACTGCTGGCCCTTTGTTTTTTGTAGCGCCCGTGCACCGTTGCGCGCGGTTTTAGAGGGATGAGTCAGAATCGCGTCAGGGAAAACACGCGAGCCGAAACACCGGGACACACGGGAGAATGCGGCTCGCTTTTCATCACCGTTCCGTGGAGATTTTTCATGACCGATACGACGCCAGCCGTGGCTGACCGTCCCTGGCTGGGCGCCTACCCGCAGGGGGTGCCGGCCGACATCGACGTGGCGCGCTACACCTCCCTGGTCCACCTGCTCGAAGAGAGCTTCCAGCAGTACGCCGACCGGCCCGCCTACAGCTTCATGGGCAAAGACGTCAGCTACGCGCAGACCGACAGCCTGTCGCAGGCGTTTGCGGCCTACCTGCAGGGCCTGGGCCTGGTCAAGGGCGACCGCGTCGCGATCATGATGCCCAACACACCGCAGTACCCGGTGGCGGTGGCGGGCATCCTGCGCGCCGGCCTGGTGGTGGTGAACGTGAACCCGCTCTACACCCCGCGCGAACTGGAACACCAGCTCAAGGACTCGGGCGCCAAGGCCATCGTCATCATCGAGAACTTCGCGACGACGTTGGAGCAGTGCATTGCCCACACGCCGGTCAAGCACGTGGTGCTCGCCGCGATGGGCGACCTGCTGGGCCTGATCAAGGGCAGCATCGTCAACTACGTGGTGCGCAACGTCAAAAAGATGGTGCCGGGCTACAGCCTGCCGCAGGCGGTGCGCTTCAACGAAGCCATTGCGCGTGGCACGCGGGGCAGCTTCAAGCGGCCCGACATCCAGGCCGACGACGTGGCCGTGTTGCAGTACACCGGCGGTACCACCGGGGTGAGCAAGGGCGCCGTGCTGCTGCACCGCAACGTGCTGGCCAACGTGCTGCAGTCCGAAGCCTGGAACGCGCCGGTGATGAACCAGGTGCCGGCCAGCGAGCAGCCCACCAGCGTGTGCGCGCTGCCGCTGTACCACATCTTCGCGTTCACGGTGAACATGATGCTGGGCCTGCGCACGGGCGGCAAAGTCATCCTGATCCCGAACCCGCGCGACTTCCCTGCCGTGTTCAAGGAGCTGAGCAAGCACACCTTCCACAGCTTCCCGGCGGTCAACACGCTCTTTGGCGGGCTGGCCAACCACCCGGACTTCAACACCGTCAACTGGTCCAACCTCAAGGTCTCGGTGGGCGGTGGCATGGCGGTGCAGAGCGGTACCGCCAAGCTCTGGCTGGAGAAAACGGGTTGCCCCATCTGCGAAGGCTATGGCCTGTCCGAGACCAGCCCCTCGGCCAGCTGCAACCCGACCACCAGCACCGCCTACAGCGGCAGCATCGGCGTGCCCCTGCCCAACACCTGGATGAAGTGCCTGGACGACGAGGGCACTGAAGTGCCGCAAGGCCAGCCGGGCGAAATCGCCATCAAGGGCCCGCAGGTGATGGCGGGCTACTGGCAGCGCCCGGACGAAACCGCCAAGGTCATGACGCCAGACGGCTTCTTCAAGACCGGTGATGTGGGCGTGATGGACGAGCGCGGCTACTTCAAGATCGTGGACCGCAAGAAGGACATGATCCTGTGCGCCGGCTTCAACGTGTACCCCAACGAGATCGAGGA
>NZ_JBPCSJ010000086.1:0-9653 GCF_051007235.1 Hydrogenophaga sp.
CTGCAGGCGCGCGTGGCGACCCTGTGGCAAACCCGCATGCTGCGCTACGAGAAGCTGACCGTGGCCGACGAGATCGAGAACGCGCTGAGCTACTACCAGACCACCTTCCTCACGCAGATCCCGCGCATCTACCGCGACCTGGAAGAAGGCCTGGACGCCCAGGACGTGGCACCGTTCCTGCGCATGGGCCAGTGGATCGGTGGTGACCGCGACGGCAACCCCAACGTGACCGCGCCCACGCTGGAGCTGGCCCTGCACAGCCAGGCCGACATGGTGATCCGGCACCACCTGACGCAGCTGCACCACCTGGGCGCCGAGCTGTCGGTGTCGGCCATGCTGGCCAGCGTGAGCCCCGAGATGCAGGCCCTGGCCGAACGATCGCCCGACCAGAACGCCCACCGCCAGGACGAGCCCTACCGCCGCGCCCTGACCGGCATGTACGCCCGCCTGGCCGCCACCTTGACCGCCCTGACCGGCGGCGAGGCCGCGCGCCACGCTGTCGCACCGCAAGACCCGTACGCCAGCGCCGTCGAGCTGCTGGCCGACCTGCGCACCATCGACGCCTCGCTGGTGGCGCACCACGGTGCGGCGCTCACCCGCTCACGCCTGCGCCCGCTGATCCGAGCGGTGCAGGTGTTCGGCTTCCACCTGGCCACCATCGACCTGCGCCAGAGCTCCGACAAGCACGAGGAAGTGGTGGCCGAGTTGCTGGCCACGGCCCGTATCGAGAGCGACTACAGCGGCCTCGATGAAATGGCCAAGCGCGCCGTGCTGCTGCGCCAGCTGAACGACGCCCGCCCGCTGCGCGTGCCAGGCCACACCTATTCGGCCCATGCACAGAGCGAACTGGCCATCTTCGACACCGCCCGCACCGGCCGCGAACGCTTCGGCGCGCAGGCGATCCGCCACGCCATCATCAGCCACACCGAAACGGTGAGCGACCTGCTGGAGGTGCTGCTGCTGCAGAAGGAAGCAGGCCTCATGCGCGGTCTGCTATCGGAAGACGCGGCCGCCGACCTGATCGTGGTGCCGCTGTTCGAGACCATCGAAGACCTGCGCAATGCCGCGCCCATCATGCAGGACTACTACGCCCTGCCCGGCGTGCGCGCCATGGTGAACCGCGGTGCGCACGACGGTTACAGCGAGCAGGACATCATGCTGGGCTACTCCGACTCCAACAAGGACGGCGGCATCTTCACCAGCAACTGGGAGCTGTACCGCGCCGAGATCGCGCTGGTCGAGCTGTTCGACTCGCTCAACAAAGACCAGGACAAGACCATCCAGCTGCGCATGTTCCACGGCCGCGGCGGCACGGTCGGCCGCGGCGGTGGCCCGAGCTACCAGGCCATCCTGGCCCAGCCCCCGGGCACGGTGCGCGGCCAGATCCGCCTGACCGAACAGGGCGAGGTGATCGGCTCCAAGTACGCCAACCCCGAGATCGGCCGCCGCAACCTGGAGACCCTGGTGGCCGCCACGCTGGAAGCCACGCTGCTGCAACCCACGCGCAACGCGCCCAGGGCCTTTCTGGAAGCCGCGACCGAGCTGTCGTCGGCCAGCATGGCGGCCTACCGCGCCCTGGTCTACGACACCCCGCGTTTCGCCGACTACTTCTTCGCCGCCACGCCGATCCGCGAGATCGCGGAGCTCAACATCGGCTCACGTCCCGCTTCGCGCAAGGCCACCCAGAAGATCGAAGACCTGCGCGCCATCCCTTGGGGTTTCAGCTGGGGCCAGTGCCGCCTGACGCTGCCGGGCTGGTACGGCTTCGGTTCAGCGGTGCACGCCTTCCTGCACAAAAACGGCCCCAAGGGCGTGGCCCAGCAGAAGGCCCAGTTGCAGAAGATGGTCAAGCAGTGGCCTTTCTTCAGCACCCTGCTGTCGAACATGGACATGGTGATGGCCAAGAGCGACCTGGCACTGGCCACCCGCTACGCCGAGCTGGTGGACGACAAAAAACTGCGTACGAAGGTGTTCAGCGCCATCGAAGCCGAATGGCACCGCACGGCCGACGCGCTGGCGCTGATCACCGGCGAGAAGCAGCGCCTGGTCAACAACGCCGCGCTGCAGCGCTCGATGCGACACCGCTTTCCCTACATCGACCCGCTGCACCACCTGCAGGTGGAACTGGTGCGCCGCTACCGGGCCGGCGAAAACGACGCCAACCGCGACGAAAAGGTGCGCCGCGGCATCCACATCTCGATCAACGGGATCGCGGCCGGGTTGCGGAACACAGGTTGACCCGCGCGCGCAGAACAGCTCCCCCCGCGCCGCCTGCGGCGCACCCCCCAGGGGGCAACACCTGCGGCCGGGCAGAGCCCGTTCCGCGGTGTTCTGGACGGGTTCACGTCGTCTGATGTGGGTCTTGCAGCTCGGTTCAACAGGCAGCATGCGTCAAACCTAAAATGAACCCGTGACCCATCTCCTCAACGCCGACCTGCACTGCCACTCCGTCGTCTCCGACGGCACCCTCACACCCGAAGTGCTGGCGCAACGCGCCAAGGCCAACGGCGTGGAACTGTGGTCGCTCACCGACCACGACGAGATCGGCGGACAGGACCGTGCCATCGCCGCGGCGCAGGCCGCGGGCCTGCCCTACCTCACCGGCGCCGAAATCTCGGTCACGTTCGCGGGGGTCACTGTGCACATCGTCGGCCTGGGGTTTGACCACACGGAACCGGCCCTGGTTGAAGGCCTGCGCCAGACGCGCGGCGGGCGCGAGCAGCGCGCACGCGACATGAGCGACGACCTGGCGCGTGTGGGCATCCCCGGCGTGTACGAAGGCGCGCTCAAGTACGTCGGCAACCCGGAACTGATCTCGCGCTCGCACTTTGCGCGCTATCTGGTGGAGATCGGCGTCTGCCAGGAAACCAACGAGGTCTTCCGCAAATACATCACCGAAGGCAAACCCGGCTTCGTGCCGCACCGCTGGGCCACCTTGCGCAACGCGGTGGGCTGGATCACCGACGCCGGCGGCGTGGCCGTGATCGCCCACCCCGGCCGCTACCCCTTCACCGCCAACGAAGAGTACGCCCTGTTCACCGAGTTCAAGGCCCTGGGCGGCCAGGGCGTGGAGGTGGTGACCGGTGCGCACGGCCCGGCCGACTACGTGAAGTACGCCGACTACTGCCACGAGTTCGATCTGGTGGCGTCGCGCGGCAGCGACTTCCACAGCCCGGAAGAAAGCCACACCGACCTGGGTCAGTTGCCCGATCTGCCAGGCAAGGTCACGCCGGTGTGGGCGCTGCTGGCCGACCGCGTTCACGGATGACAGCGCACACCTCGGGCGCCCGCGCCACGCTGGGCGTTGCCTTTCTGGTGCTGGCCGTCGCCTGTTTTGCGGTGCTCGACACCGCGGTGAAATACGTCGGCGCCTTCGTGCCCGTGCTGGTGGCGGTGTGGTTCCGTTACCTGTTCCAGGCGGTGGCGGTCAGCGCGTTCATGTTGCCGGTGCGTGGGCGCCGCCTGCTGCACACCGAGCACCCACGCTTCCAGCTGCTGCGCGGAGCCCTGCTGCTGACCGTGAGCGCTTTGTCTTTCGTGGCGGTGCAGTTCATGCCGGTGGGCGAGTTCACCGCCTTCGTCATGACCACGCCGCTGGTGGTCACCCTGCTGGCCGCCGTGTTTCTCAAAGAACAGGTGTCGCTGCTGCGCTGGATGCTGGTCGGCGGGGGCTTCCTGGGCGCTTTGCTGGTCGTGCAGCCTGGCGGCGCGTCGTTCGGCTGGGCCACGCTGCTGCCACTGGCCATGGTGTTCACCTACGCCTGGTTCCAGATCCTCACCAGCCGCCTGGCGCGCACCGAGGACCCCATGACCATGCATTTCTACACCGGCTGGGTGGGCGCGCTCATCGCCAGCGCCGTGTTGCCCCTGGTCTGGCAGACCATGCCCGACGCGACGACGTTCGCCATCCTGTGCCTGATCGGCCTCATGGGCACGGTCGGCCACTTCCTGCTGATCCTCGCGTTCGCGCGCGCACCGGCCTCCACCCTCACACCCTACCTGTACACCCAGATCGGCTTCGCCATGCTGTGCGGCTGGCTGGTGTTCGACCACGTCCCGGGCGCGCTGGAGCTGACCGGCATCGCGCTCATCGTGTTGTGCGGGGCCACGGCCAGCTGGCTGACCGCGCGCGAAAAGCAGCCGCTGCTGCAGCCGCCCGAACCTTGAGCCGGGTCAACGGGCAACCACCGGGTGCCCGCGCACAATACGCACCATGTCCCAGTATTTCGAAGTCCACCCCGACAACCCGCAACCGCGTCTGCTCAAGCAGGCCGTGCAGTTGCTGGACAAAGGCGGCGTGCTGGCCGTGCCCACCGACTCCAGCTACGCCCTGGTCTGCCACCTGGACGACAAGACCGCGGCCGACAAGCTGCGCCGCATCCGCCAGGTGGACGACAAGCACCACCTCACCTTGCTCTGCCGCGACCTGAGCGAGCTGGCCAACTACGCCAAGGTCGACAACCGTCAGTACCGCCTGCTCAAAGCCGCCACCCCAGGGGCCTATACCTTCATCCTCGAAGCGAGCAAGGAAGTGCCGCGCCGGCTCAGCCACCCCTCGCGCAAGACCATCGGCCTGCGGGTGCCCGACCACAACGCCCTGCTCGCCCTGCTGGATCTGCACAACGCGCCGCTGCTGGCGACGACGCTGATCCCGCCCGGCGAAGACCAGCCCTTGAACGATGCCCAGGAGATCCTGGAGCGCTTCGAGCACGCGGTGGACGGCGTGATCGACGCGGGCGCCTGCGCCATGGAACCGACCACGGTGATCGACCTCACGCCCATGGGCACTGGTGGCGATCCCGAGGTGGTGCGCGCCGGCCACGGGCCGCTGGCACCGCTGGGTTTGTAAGCCCTGCCGCCGCCCCGGCAGCGAGAGTGGCGGCCCATCTGGGACAATAGCCCTTTGCCCGCTTGTGCCATGGATTTCGCCCAGATCGTTCAGACCGTCGCCCTCTACGCCCTGCCCGTGCTGTTTGCCATCACGGTGCACGAGGCGGCGCACGGCTACGCGGCGCGCCACTTCGGGGACAACACCGCCCACATGATGGGCCGCATCACGCTCAACCCGCTCAAGCACATCGACCCGCTGGGCACCATCGCGATGCCGCTGATGCTGTATTTCGCGACCTCGGGGGCCTTCCTGTTCGGCTACGCCAAGCCGGTGCCGGTGAACTTCGGCCGGCTGCGCAACCCGAAAAAAGACATGGTCTGGGTGGCGCTGGCCGGGCCGGGCGCCAATCTCGTGCAGGCCATCCTCTGGACGCTGGCCCTGTACCTGCTGATCGCGCTGGGGGTGAACGAACGCTTTTTCACCGGCATGTGCGAGGCCGGCGTGCTGGTCAACCTCGTCATGTTCGCCTTCAACCTGTTCCCGCTGCCTCCGCTGGACGGCGGCCGCATCCTCGTGGGCCTGCTGCCCCAGCCCCTGGCCTGGCAGGTCTCGCGCATCGAGCCCTGGGGCTTTTTCGTCGTCATGGCCCTGGTCATCACCGGCGTGGTCAGCAGCCTGTGGATGCGCCCGCTGATCGCCCTGACCAGCGGCCTGATCCAGTTGCTGCTCACCCCGGTGCGCGCCCTGCTTTTCTGATCCTCTGAACTCCATGAGCCTTCGTCGCGTCCTCACCGGCATCACCACATCGGGCACGCCCCACCTGGGCAACTACGTGGGCGCCATCCGTCCCACCGTGCGCGCCAGCCGCCAGCCCGACACCCGCAACTTCTACTTCCTGGCCGACTACCACGCCCTCATCAAGGTGGGCGAGCCGGCGCGGGTGCAGCGCTCCACGCTGGAGATCGCGGCCACCTGGCTGGCCTGCGGGCTGGACCCGGACAAGGTCACTTTCTACCGCCAGTCCGACATCCCCGAAATCCCGGAACTGACCTGGCTGCTGACCTGCGTCACCGGCAAGGGCTTGCTCAACCGTGCCCACGCCTACAAAGCGTCGGTGGACAAGAACAACGCCGCCGGCGAAGACCCGGACGCCGGTGTGACCGCCGGCCTGTTCATGTACCCGGTGCTGATGGCGGCCGACATCCTGATGTTCAACGCCCACCAGGTACCGGTCGGGCGCGACCAGATCCAGCACATCGAAATGGCGCGCGACATCGCGTCGAGCTTCAACCACCTCTACGGCGAACACTTCACGCTGCCCGAGGTGGTGATCGAAGACCACGTGGCCACCCTGCCCGGGCTGGACGGCCGCAAGATGAGCAAGAGCTACGACAACACCATCCCGCTGTTCGCCACCAAAGAACAGCTGCGCAAGCTCATCATGGGCATCGTGACCGACTCGCGCGCCCCCGGCGAGCCCAAGACCACCGAGGGCTCTGCGCTGTTCCAGCTCTTCCAGGCCTTCGCCAGCGCTGACGAAACCGCCGAACTGGCCAAAGCCTACGCCGAAGGCATCGCTTGGGGCGACGCCAAACAACTGCTGTTCGAGCGCCTGGACCGCGAGATCGCGCCCATGCGCGTGGTGTACGAAGAGATGATGCGCGATCCCTCGCACATCGAAAAAACGCTCAAGGCCGGCGCCGAAAAGGCACGTTCGGTGGCCACGCCGTTCACAGCCCAGCTGCGCCACGCCGTGGGTCTGCGCCCCCTGTTCAGTGCCCCTGCCAGCGCCCAGCCAGTCAAAGCTGCCAAGGCGGCCATGCCCAGCTTCAAGCAATACCGCGAGAGCGACGGCCAGTTCTATTTCAAGCTGCTCGACGCCAAAGGCCAGCTCTTGCTGCAAAGCACCGGCTTCGCTTCCCCGCGGGACGCGGCACAATCGATGACGCGCCTGCAGAAAGAAGGTCCTGCAGCACTGCAGGCACTGGCCAGCGTGCTGGCCTCACAGGCCGACACGGCCGCGGTGAACGCCGCGCTGGCGCAGTTGGCCCAGACCCCAGAATAAGGGGTTGACAGCCGGGGCGCTCTGCGCGCCCACTGACACCCCATCAGTCCATAGTTCAACGACGGACTCGATCGGGTTGAAAAAACCAAAAACAAGGTCTGCATTTGGGCGTACTTCACTATCGCCAAACCGCCCCGATGCCGATATGCTCTCCCCAGAACCTAGCCGCTTACAACCATTGCCATGAGTATCTTTGTCATTGACGATCATCCGCTGATGCGAGAAGCCGTCGTCATGCTGCTGCGCCGCCTGCGGGCTTCGACCCAGGTGGTGGAGCTGGAACGCCTGGCATCGGTGAACAAAGCCATTGCCGAACACGGTGAACCCGAACTGGTCTGCCTGGACCTGAAGCTGCCCGACACCAACGGTGTGTCGGGTGTGCGCGAGATCCGGCAGATGCTGCCCGACACCTCTTTGATCGTGCTGTCGGCCTCACCCGCCTCGGACTACGAGGACCTCTCGCGCGAAGCTGGCGCCGACGCCTATGTGGAGAAATCCGCTGGCGCCGCGCAGATCGCCAAGGTCCTCAAGGAATTCCTGGCCGACGAGCCCGAGGACGAGAACGCTCCGACCATCCCTGAAAAGCTCTCCAAGCGCCAAAAGCAATTGCTGGTCATGCTGGACCGCGGCCTGTCCAACCGCGACATCGCCGAGCAGCTGCAGATCAGCGAGCACACGGTCAAGGTGCACCTGTGGCGCCTGTTCCGGCGCCTGAACGTCAAGAGCCGCTCGCAAGCCAGCCACCTGGCCCGCACCGCCGGCCTGCTCGACCTGTAGACCGCGTTGCGCGGACGCTCGCCGGGGCGCCGGGCCGCGTTGGACGCGCCTTTCAGCGCAAAGGCATCAATTCCGAATTCAGCACCACCGTGGGCCCGGCCTCGTGGTGCTGATCGCGCTGCGTGAACGCCGGCAACATCACCCGGAACACGCTGCCCCGGTTCGCGACAGACGACAGGGCCAGCTGGTAGCCCATCAAGGTGGCCAGGCGCGAGACGATGGTCAGACCCAGCCCCAGGCTGTCCTCGGTGCCTTGGTGCTGAGACACCCGGAAAAACTCCTGGAAGATCGCCTGCTGGTGTTCACGCGCGATGCCCACGCCCGTATCCCAGACCTCGAACATAAGCATGTCGCTGCGCTGGCGCAGGCCCAGCAGCACTCCCCCGCGACTGGTGTGCTTGAGCGCGTTGGACAGCAGGTTGCCCAGAATCCGCCGCAACACCACCGGATCGGCCCAGATCGTCAGCGGCGGGGTGCGGGTGCGCAGGCGCAGCGACTTGGCCGCAGCCACCGGCTCAAACTGTGTGGCCAGATCCGCAAACAACTGCCGCACGTCCACGTGTTGCAAGCGCACCTTGTAGTTGCCGGCGTCGATACGTGTCAGGTCGAACAGCGAATCGAACAGTTCGTTGATGGCGCGGGTGGACTGCAGGATGCGGGGCGAGATGTCGCGCGCCATCTCCGGCTCGGTCGCCAACCAGTCGGCGTACAGGCTCAGTGCATGCACCGGCTGGCGCAGGTCGTGCGCGGCCGAGGCCAGAAAACGGTTCTTGGTCGCCACCGCGCGCAGCGAGGCGCGGGTCTGCTGGGTCAGCGAGTCGATCAGCTCCTGGTTGGAAAACTGCAACTCCAGGCTGGCACGGTGCACCTGGTGCAGCCGTTCACCGGCCATGCGCAGCAGCCACCAGAACACACACAACAGAAGCAACAGCGACACCACCATGCGAACATGTTCCGGCGTGACGGCGACCCGCAGCAAGGACAGACACAGGCCCAGCATCACCGAACCCACCAGAAAACCGGTGTAGCGGCGCAACACCGGCAGGTAGGCGCTGAAGGCGGTGAGGGACAACAAACCGTGTCCCAGCACGACGAGGCCACAGACGAACTGCGTCTGCACCGAAGCCTGCTGGAACACCAGCCCAACAGATGCCCCCCACATCGCGCCGACCAGGGACCAGGTCCAGCCGTAGCGCCCCATGAACGTCATGCGCATCGCACCGCCGACGCTGTCATAGCGCAAGCGGTAGAGACCGATCATGCGATAGCGGTACAGCAGCACCGCGAGCAGAAGCCCCGTCCAGACGATCAGCGCCATGGTGTCGACTTCACCGGCCATGAGGAACACCATCACCGGCAAGGCCAGGGCGGCGGCCAGCAGCGAAGGCATCATGTTGTCCATGAGCACACCGATCAGCTGTGAATCCACCCACTCGTCTCGCACCTCCTGCGTAGCGGGCAGGTGCTGATGGGTTGCGGGCTGGGTATCGACGAGCATGCCGGGCAAAGTGTCTGGAAATCTTGGTCCATTGTCGCACCCCGCCGCCAGAGATCGGCACGCCAAAAGCAGTGGCTCACGTCCTGCTAGAATATGAGGCTTCGACGCGGAGAGGTGGCAGAGTGGTCGAATGCACCGGATTCGAAATCCGGCGTACAGTTTCAACTGTACCGAGGGTTCGAATCCCTCCTTCTCCGCCACAGATAGGTTTTTTGATATCCACGGATGTCCTCAAAACCACTCAGAAGCCCCGTGTACCGGGGCTTTTTTGTTTTCTGGCGTCCTGTTCCGTCCATTTACAGCCCGACCGATTCAGGGGCATATTTGGGGGCACGAATCGGCGTTTTCCGATGCCCCCAGCAAACATGCCCCCATGCCCCTGACCAAGATCGAATGTGACCGGGCCGCCTGTCCACCCGGCAAGCCCTATGGCCGTCTGGCCGATGGCCTGGGCATGTACCTTGAGGTCACGGCAGCCGGCG
>NZ_JBPCSJ010000087.1:0-10574 GCF_051007235.1 Hydrogenophaga sp.
GCTGCTGAGCGTGGCGCCAGTGGACACACGTCCCTCCACCCACAGCGACTGCACGCCTTGCGCAATGGCGCAGGTGGACCCGAGGGCAACAGCCACACACCATCCACGTCGCAAGAGGTGCCGGACAGCGCGCGTGGGAACGGCGGGCAAAAGAAAGTGGATCGGTCGCAGCATGTGTCGTTTCCTGGTCCGCCCTCAGGAGGCGGCAGCTGCCTTCTTGTCGCGCTTGTTTTTGGAAGCACTTTCCTGACCGTAGCCGTAGCCGTAGCCATAGCCGTAGGCGGCCTGATCGCCCCCACGCGCCTGGTTGAGCACCAGCATCTTGACCGGACAGGCCTCGATGGTGGTCAGTGCATGGCGCACTTGTGACTGCAAAGTTTTTTCGGCCTGGACCACCATCACGATTTGACCCATGTGCGTGGCCAGAACACGCGATTCGGTGGTCAGCAGCAGCGGTGGCGAATCAAAAATGATCACACGGTCCGGATAACGGCGCCCCATCTCTTCGACCAGCGAGGTCATGGCGTCACTGGCCAACAGTTCGGTGGCCCGGGCATGCGGTGTCCCACTGGGCAGCAGGGTCAGCTTCTCGATGTTGGTGCGCAACATCACATTGGCCATGTCGGTGCGCTTGTCCAGCAGCAGGTCCAGCAATCCAGGGCTCGGTGGCAACCCAAGCGTCTTCATCAACGAGGGTTTGGCCACATCGGCGTCGACCAGCAGGACCCGGTAGTCCAGTTCCATGGCCATGCTCATGGCCAGGTTGACCGCCGTGAAGCTCTTGCCTTCGCCAGGCATGGCGCTGGTGACCATGATCAGGTTGCCATTGGCCACTGGCGCAGCGCTCTTGCCACTGGCGTTGTCCAACAGCGGGCGCTTGATGACGCGGAACTCGTCCGCCGCCAGCGAGCGCGGTGCCGACGGCGTCACAAACCCCATGGTGTGCAGCCGCTCCAGATCGATCTCGACACGACGCGAGACGGCCGCCGGCTCAGAGTCTCGTGAAAGTTCTACCTGCGGAGCCTTCACAGCAGGGCCAGCGGGAATGGTCGCCCCAGCCTGGGCGGCTGGAGGCACCACCGCCGACTCGGGCATGGTTGCCCCGGCTTGGCGCAACTGATCCAGACGTTGAGCTGCTTTTTCAATCAAGGAGGACATGGTCTCTTACCTTCCCGTGCTGGCCATGTAGGAAAGGAGTGCCATGCCGATCACGAACAACAGAACCAGCACAACGAGCGAGGCAATGAAGCGCTTGAGACTGCGCGACTCGCGCCGACGCACCGCGTCGTTCCGGATCAAGGTCACCACCCCCAGCAATGGCAGCTGCGCATGGGCGCGCAGGCTTGCGGCTTCAAAATAAACCGGACGGATCTGGCTGATGAGAAAGGCCACCCCCGCGCCAACAGCAAATGCAGCCACCAACACCACCGGCAACAGCAGCACACGGTTCGGCGCTACCGGTTTGTTTTCTGCGCGAGGCGGATCGATCACGCGGAAGTCCGCCATGCTGGACGCTTGATCCAGTTCTCCGCTCATGGACACGGACTCACGGCGGGCTACCAGATCCTCGTAGTTTTTCTTGTGGATCTCGTAGTCGCGGTTGAGTTGGGCCAGCTCAGCCTCCATCTGCGGCGCCAGCTTCATTTGCTCCTGGGCGCGGCGTGCGCGCGACTCGTACTCGGCGACACGGGCACGCAGGGAGGCGACCTGAACGTCCGCCTGGGAGAGCACGCGTGACATGTCCGACAGCACCGGATCGCTGTCCACCATCACCTGCGGGTTGGACTCTGCTTGCTTTTGCAGCTCGGCGACTTCCTTCTTGCGCTGGTCCTCCAACTCGCGAATCATCCGGCGTGTGTTGACCACATCGGGGTGCGCCTCGGTGAAACGCTGGAGCAGCGCGTCCAGGTTGCTGCGCAAAGAAGTCAGCCGGGCATCGAGCTCCGGGGTGGCCAGGTTGGCAGCGGGCACACGGGTCGAGGTCTTGCGCGACGCCTTTTCCTGATCCAGCTGGCGACGGGCCGCGTCGCGGGCACTTTCCGCTTCGCGCAGTTCCAGACGCGCCTGGTTGAGGGTGTTGCCAATCTCGGACAAACGCCCGGCCATGTCCATGCCACCCTGGGTTTGCAGGTCGATGTTGCGCAGCCTGAACTCCTTCAAACGCGACTCCGCCTCGCTGAGTTTGCCTTCGTAGTTTTTGATCTGCTCTTCGATGAAGCGCCGGGCACTGTCCGAGTCGCTCTTGGAATCGCCCAGACTCGATTCGACGAAAATCGTCAGCATCGACTGAACGACGCGCAGCGCTTTGTCCGGACTCGTGCCTCGGTAAGAGAGGGTATAGAGATTGTCACGACCCGTGGTCTTGATGGACAGATCGGCCGTCACCTCGTCGATCAGCTTATCCTGTTCGGGCTTGGTCTTGGCGGCCAGATCGAGATCGGCCATCCGGATCAGCTTTTCCACGTTGGGACGGCTGATCAGCGTGCGGCTGAGCATGGTCACCTGCTGGTCGACATTGGGCTTCACCGCCAGACCCGCCATCAGGGGACGCAGAATCGTCTGCGTGTCCACATATACGCGAGCGGACGCCTCGAACCGGTCGGGCATCAACAAAACTGCGGCCGCGCCGACCGCTGCCACCACCCACGCCACCGCCACACCGACCCTGCGGTACTTCCACATCCCGCGCAGGATGGCATTGACTTGTTGAAGCAGTTCTTGCATGCGTGCGGCCTTCGGACCGATCCCTGAATAAGAAACCCGACGTCTAGCCGATGCGCGAGACGCCCGTCAACACCGTTGACGACCGATCAGAACCATCCTTGCGGGATGATCAGCACGTCGCCGGGCAGCATCTCGACGTTCGCCGAGATATCCCCGCGACGCACCAGATCCTGCAGACGCACGCTGTAGCGCTTGTTGCCCTCTGCGGCGCGGACGATGGTGGCCTTGTTGCCGTCGGCAAAATCGGTCAGTCCGCCGACCGCGATCATGACGTCCATGACCGACATCTTTTGCTTGTAGGGCAGAAACTGGGGCTTGGCCGCCTCCCCCACCACGCGGATCTGTTCGCTGTAGGGGCCAACGAAATTGGTCACGATGACCGTGACCACAGGATCGCGCACCAGCTTGGCCAGAGCCTTCTCCACATCGCGGGCGATTTGGACCGGGGTCTTGCCCTGTGCCACCAATTCGTCCACCAGCGGTGTAGAAACCTTGCCGTCCGGCCGGACCGGCACGGTGGACGAGAGCTCCGGGTTGCGCCAGACGTTGATGTTCAAGGTGTCGCCCGGGCCCACGATGTAGTTGTAGTCGGGCGACGCCGCTTGTGCGGGCGCTGCAGGCAGTGCGCTTTGCTGCGTGGCGCAGCCCGTCAAACCACCCATAACCAACGCAGACACCACCGGAAGCACGAGCCGCCCCCAGGCGAAAGGTGTATCTTTTTGCATGATTCCAGACCTCCAAACGGCGCCAAATGTTAGTAAAAGTTAACAGCCAAATGAATATACCGCAGACCCACGTCGGTTGACACCTGTGAATTTGTAAGCGCTCCTCTGAAATGATGAACCGTGATGGGCCCTTGACTGGCCCCCTGGATCACACCTGCACCCCGCTGGCCTCCCCATAAAATATGGGTTTTCCTCCAACACCTCGGGATCTTCAGCATGTCTCTCTTCTCCGCCGTCGAAATGGCCCCCCGCGACCCCATTCTGGGTCTGAACGAGCAGTTCGCCGCCGACACCAACCCGAACAAAGTCAACCTGGGTGTGGGTGTGTACTTCGACGACAACGGCAAACTGCCGCTGCTGCAGTGCGTGCAGGCCGCAGAGAAAGCCATGATGGACAAGCCCACCGCGCGCGGCTACCTGCCGATTGACGGCATCGCCGCCAACGACGCCGCCGTCAAGGGCTTGGTGTTCGGTGCCGACTCTGACGTGGTCAAGTCCGGTCGCGTGGCCACCGTGCAGGCCATTGGCGGCACCGGCGGCTTGAAGATCGGTGCCGACTTCCTCAAGAAGCTCAGCCCGAACGCCACCGTCCTGATCTCCGACCCCAGCTGGGAAAACCACCGCGCGCTGTTCACCAACGCCGGTTTCACAGTGGGAACCTACCCCTATTTCGACCAGAGCGCCAACGGCGGCCTGGGCGGCATCAACTTCGACGGCATGCTGGCCGCACTGAACGCCGCCGCCGAAGGCACCATCGTGCTGCTGCACGCCTGCTGCCACAACCCGACAGGCTACGACATCACCCCCGCCCAGTGGGACCAGGTGATCGCGGTGGTGAAGGCCCGCAACCTCACCGCCTTCCTGGACATGGCCTACCAGGGCTTTGGCTACGGCATCGCCGAAGACGGTGCCGTGATCGCCAAGTTTGTCGCCGCTGGCCTGAACATCTTCGTTTCCACCAGCTTTTCCAAGAGCTTCAGCCTGTACGGCGAGCGCGTGGGCGCCCTGAGCGTGGTCGGCAGCAGCAAGGAAGAGACCGACAGGGTGCTGAGCCAGCTCAAGATCGCGATCCGCACCAACTATTCCAACCCGCCGACCCACGGTGGCGCCATCGTGGCCGCCGTGCTCGGCAACCCCGAACTGCGTGCCCTGTGGGAACAAGAGCTGGGTGAAATGCGCGTGCGCATCAAGGCCATGCGCCAGAAGCTGGTGGACGGCCTGAAGGCCGCCGGGGTACAGAAGGACATGTCCTTCATCACCACCCAGATCGGCATGTTCAGCTACTCAGGCCTGTCCAAGGACCAGATGGTGCGCCTGCGCAACGAGTTCGGCGTCTATGGCACCGACACCGGCCGCATGTGCGTGGCCGCGCTCAACAGCAAGAACATCGACTACGTCTGCCAGTCCATCGCCAAGGTCATCTGATCCTGCACGCGACTGTGCCCAAAGGCCGCTTCACAGCGGCCTTTTTCATGCCCGGCCACCAGCCGGTTGCACAGCAGAGACAGCCCAAAGAAACCTTTCACAAAGGTGACAGATGGGCTGGAAATTTAGGTGTTTTCACCCTCATGCCCGTCAGACCAAACTGTTATATTGCACTGCAACATAACCGTTCACCATCTCGCCATGCTCTACCAGTTGTACGAAACCCAACGCTCCTTGATGGAGCCGTTCGCCGACCTGGCCGAAGTCGCCGCCAAGATGTTCAACAACCCGGTGCTGCCGCTGAGCCAGTTGCCCATGGCGCAGCGCGTGGCCGCTGGCTACGACCTGATGCACCGACTGGGCAAAGACTACGAGAAGCCGGCGTTTGAAATCCCGACGGTGAACGTGGACGGTGTGGATGTCGCGATCTTCGAGCGCATCGAGATCGACAAGCCTTTCTGCGAGCTGCGCCGCTTCAAGCGCTTCAGCGACGACGCCGCCACGCTGAACAAGCTCAAGAGCCAGCCGGTGGTGCTGATCGTTGCTCCGCTGTCGGGCCACTACGCCACCCTGTTGCGCGACACGGTCAAGACCATGCTCAAAGACCACAAGGTCTACATCACCGACTGGAAAAACGCTCGACTGGTGCCTCTGTCCGAAGGTGAATTCCACCTCGACGACTACGTCAACTATGTGCAGGAGTTCATCCGCTACCTGCAAAAGACCTACGGCAACTGCCATGTGATGAGCGTGTGCCAGCCCACCGTGCCGGTGCTCGCCGCCGTGTCGCTGATGGCCAGCCGCGGTGAAACCACGCCGCTGTCCATGACCATGATGGGTGGCCCGATCGACGCGACCAAATCGCCGACCTCGGTGAACAACCTGGCCACGCAGCGCAGCCACAGCTGGTTCGAGAACAATGTCATCTACCGCGTGCCCAGCAGCTTCCCGGGCGCCGGCCGCCGCGTGTACCCCGGTTTCCTGCAGCACACCGGCTTTGTGGCCATGAACCCGGACCGCCACGCCAACAGCCACTACGACTACTTCCAGGATCTGATCAAGGGCGACAACGAGAGCGCCGAGGCCCATCGCAAGTTTTACGACGAGTACAACGCGGTGCTGGACATGGACGCCGACTACTACCTGGAAACCATCCAGACCGTCTTCCAGGACTTCAAGCTGGTCAACGGCACCTGGGACGTGAAGAACGAAAAGGGCAAGGTCGAACGCGTGCGCCCCGAAGACATTGCCCACACCGGCCTGCTGACCGTGGAGGGCGAGCTGGACGACATTTCGGGCTCCGGCCAGACGGCCGCAGCGCACGGTCTGTGCACCAGCATTCCGAAGGCACACCGGATGCACTACGAGGCCAAGGGTGCCGGCCACTACGGCATTTTCAGCGGCCGTCGCTGGCGCGAGATGGTGTACCCGGTGGTCAAGACCTTCATCCTGGCGCACCAGCCCAAGGCAGCAGAGGCTTCTGCATCCGCTCCGGTGGTGGCTCCGGTCGCCACACCGGCACGCCAGCCTGCGGCCAAACGGGCGGCCCCCAAAGCCGTGGTGACAACGGCTGTCGCACCTGTAGCCAGCAAGCAGGTGGCCACCAAAGCCGCACAGGCCCGCAGGGCCAAGAGCCCGCGCGCCTGATCGCCATCGGGTGCGTGAGCGGGCTCAATGCCCCGGTATATTTGCGGCCATGAATCCGCTCGCACGGCGCATCGACGCCGCCCTGCCCCAGACCCAATGCACGCGCTGCGGCTACCCCGACTGCTCGGCCTATGCCGAGGCCATCGCAGCGGGTGAAGCGGCCATCAACCATTGCCCACCCGGGGGCGCAGACGGCATTGCCCGGCTGGCGGCCATCACCGGTCAACCCATCGTGCCGCTGAATCCGGAGAACGGCATCGACGGCCCGCTGACGCTGGCCGTGATCGACGAGGGCTGGTGCATCGGCTGCACGCTGTGCATCAAGGCCTGCCCCACCGACGCCATCGTCGGCAGCAACAAGCTGATGCACACCGTCATCGAACCCTATTGCACGGGATGTGAGCTGTGCATCCCGGTGTGTCCGGTGGACTGCATTTCACTGGAAGTGGTCAGCGGTGAGCGCACCGGCTGGCAGGCCTGGAGCGCCGAACAGGCCGACCTGGCGCGCAGCCGCTACGAAGCCCGGCAACAGCGCCTGCAGCGCGAAGCTCGCGAACACGATGCACGGCTGGAGGCTAAGGCACGCATGAAGTTTGACGATCTGCAGGCGCATTCCCTGCACACGGACCCGGCCACGCTGGACAAAAAGCACGCCGTGATCGAGGCCGCACTGGCCCGCGCCAAGGCCAAGCGCGAGAATCAGCAAGGCTGAAGCCACCGCCCTCGCGGACGGCCTGCTCCATGCATCAGGCGGCCACCATGGACTTGTACACGCCACAACCCACGTACAGGTCGTCCACCTTCACCACGTAGGACATCTTGGTCTGGATGCGCCCGGACGACGGGTTGGTGATGTCGTACTCCACCCAGCCCGGTTCGGATTCGCCCTGCGCCACGATCGCATCCAGCAGGGCCTGTCCATCGACGCCTGCGATGTCCTGCACGCGCGAGCCGATCTTCTCCGGCTTGCCGCCGAAAGCGCGGTAGCCGCCCGCGCTGTCGAGCGCGAAGACGTACATGTCGCGATCGAAGAAGTGCTGCCCCGGGTCGGTCAGGTCGCGCACGAAGCTCTCGCGCCCGACTTGCTGGCGGTGCTCCAGCGCGCGGTTCACCATGTCCATGGCTTCCTCGGCCGTGCCCTGCTGCAGCAGGAAGGAGGAGACCGCCTGTGACAGGTGCGCCGCACGCTGCTCCAGCAGGTTGGCCTGGCTGACGGCGCGCTCGACCATCTGGGCGTTGCGCTGGGTGATCTGGTCGAGCTGGGCGACCGCCGATGAAATTTCGGTCAGGCCGCTGCTCTGCTCGGCGCTGGCCGCGGAAATGAGCGACATGTTGCTCGCCACGCCGCGCACGCCGTTGACGATCTGCGTCATGTTGCTGCCCGCGGCACGGATCTGCGAGACGCTGTCGGCCACCTGTTCGCCCGAAGCCTGGATGAGCTGGCGGATCTCCTTGGCCGACGCGGCCGAGCGCTGGGCCAGCGTGCGCACCTCGCTGGCCACCACCGCAAAGCCCCTGCCCTGCTCGCCTGCGCGGGCGGCTTCCACCGCCGCATTGAGCGCGAGGATGTTGGTCTGGAACGCCAGGCTGTCGATGACGCCGATGATCTCGTTCATCTGCTGCGCACTTTTCTGGATGACCTCCACCGAGGCCACCGCTGCGCCCATGGACTGCGCGCCCGACTCGGCCACGTCGCGCACCTTGGCGGCCTGGGTGTCGGAGTCGCTGGCGGTTTCGGCGTTCTGGTGCACGGTGCTCGAGAGCTGCTGCACGCTGGCCGCGGTCTGCTCCAGGTTGGCCGCCTGCTGCTCGGTGCGGTCGGCCAGATCGCGGTTGCCCGCCGCCAGGCTCTTGCCCGAAAACGCCACCAGCGCGGAGTTGCTGCGCACCTGGGCCACCATGGCCGAGAGGTTGGCGTTCATCCGCTCCAGCAACTCGGCCAGCTCGGCCAGTTCGTCGCTGCCGCGGATCTTGATGTGGGAGCGCAGGTTGCCCGCGGCGGTCTGGCGCATCACGTCGATGGCGTGGCGGAAGTCGATGACGAAGCTGAAGTAAAACGACAGCATCAGGTACACCACCAGCAGCAGCCCGGCGGCCACGGCGGCGAGCGACCAGGCCAGCATGCGCTGCTCCTGGGCGACGCGCTGCCTGAGCAGGGTGTCCAGCTGGGTCTGCACCGCCTGCTGGTAGTCGGCCACCACTGTGATCGCGCGCGTGCCCGCCGCGAAGTAGTCGGTGGCCGACACGCCGCCCTGCGGCCCCATGGCCACCGCGGCTTCGTTCAGAAAAGCCTGAACCGCCTGCGCCGCCTGCTGGCCCTGCAGGCTGCTTTGACCGTACTTTTGCGCAAAGCGCTGCAGGTGCAGGATGTCGGCCGTGGCCGACTGCGCGTCCGCGATCAACATGCCCACGCGGTTGACCACCTGCGGGTCGCGCTCGGTGCGGGCCAGTTGCCCGGCGCCCAGGCCGCGGGCCTGCGCGAGCAGTTCCCCCCAGCGCGGCGTGTGACTCACCGCCATGTCCATCAGGAAATAGCTGGCCGGGTCGGGGTCGAACAACAGGTTGGAGCGTTCCGCCACGGTGTAGAGGAACAGGCGCAGATCGCGCACCAGCGTGCTGTGGCGTGCGAAGGCTTCTGCCGCGGGCATCTGCTCACTGGCCGCCAGTTCGCTGGCGGCCTGGCGCAGGGGCTTCCATTCGGCGCCCAGATCGAAATCGGGTCGTTCGGCCATCGCCTGGTCCACCGCCGCCAGCCCGCTCTGCAACTGCTGGCGGGTGGTCTGCAGCGCCGCGCGGGCACCGGCGTCGCCCGACAGCAGCAGGTTGGTCTGGCCTCGGTGCTTCTGCACCTCCACCCCCACCGCGTTCACCTGCTGGGTGAGCAGCGCGCCGTGGATCTCGGCCTCGGTGAAGGCGATCGAATCGTTGACGCGTTGCGCCAGCAGCACGCTGATGATCACCAATGGCACGAAGAGCACCAGCGCCAGCAGCCCCAGTTTGGTGGGCAGGCGCAGCAGGCGCATCAGCTGCACGCCGGGGCGCAGCGGTTTGAAAGAAAACATTCGCGGGTTCTCCACCGGTGGTCGTTCAGTGGCTATCGGCGGTGCGCAGCCGGGCTTGAGGTGGATGGCATCGGGGACTTCCCTTGGCCAGGCGGCTTCAGTGCACGCTGCGGATACCGGACTGCCGCGCCTCGAAGTGCCGGAACAGCTGCACTGCCATCAGGCGCAAGGTGTCGTCGGCCAGGTTGTGCGCGTCCTTGAGTTGCTGCAGCGCGTAACGGCGGTCGCACATCATCAGCGCGCGGCTGACGCACATGCCATGGCCCGCCATGCGCAGGGTGAAGCCTTCCAGCAGTTCGGGGGGCCAGGGCATGGCCAGTTCGCGCTCGCGCCAGGTCTGCGGCTGTTGCGCCCAGCGCTGGTCGCCTTGCGACAGCAACTCGCGCGGGTGCACATGGGCCGACAGGGCAGATGACTCGGACGGGGATGGGGCGTTCATAGCGCTCTCCTGAAAACGGCGACCAGCCGGTGGGTGTGTAGGGCATGAGGTTACGGAACGGCCGGTGTGCCTTTGCGTTGAATAACGCCACAAAAACCTGCCAGCCTTGGGTATCTCGGCAGCGCTGGGCACAATCTGAGCATGCACACCACCACCCGTCTGACCAGACTCACCGCCCGTCCCGAAGGGTCGTCCAGCACCGACCACCCACGCCCGGAACGCCTGCTGCGCGGCAACCCGCTGCGCGAAACCTGGAACCTGATAGAAGCCGATCTGCCCGCCGCCCAGGAGTTCTGTGGTGTCTGGCGTTTAGAGAATTAGAACTAGCGCATCGCCATGGGCCCGACCGAGCGCGAGCTGTTCACCGTGCTAGAAGGCCGCTGCCGCGTTCACGATGCACAGGGCGGCTTTGAAGACGTCGGACCTGGCGAAGGTCTCTACATCCCGCCCGGCTTCGAAGGCGCGTTCGAGGTGCTGGAGCACATGACCAAGACGTACATGATCTGCGAGTGACGACCAGGCCACCGGGCGCCATCCGATCCTGTGAACAAG
>NZ_JBPCSJ010000088.1:0-12317 GCF_051007235.1 Hydrogenophaga sp.
CAGGAAGGACCGCGGTGCGCGGCGCAGGCGCTGGCGAAGCGCGGCGTTGATGCGGTGGCGGTTCACGTCGCTGATGGCCTGTGCCTTGATGGCCAGGCGGAAGGCCAGGTAGAAGCTGACGGCCAGGTTCAGCGGGCCGATGACGACCACCCCGGCCACGGCCCACCAGAAGGCGGGGTCGTGCAGCACGGGCCAGCCCAGCGCGGCGGCGGCGGCGGCCACCTGGCCGGCCGAGAGGGTGACGTGGCGCACCTCCAGGTCGAGCCCGAAGAAGGCCAGCACCGCGGGCACGATGCCCAGCATAAAGCCCAGCGAGATGTTGGCCGTGAGGCCCGAGATGTTCTGCCGCAGCCAGGCGCCCCAGCGGCCCGCGCGCGCCGCGCCCAGCACGCGGGTGAAGCGCGGGTTGTGGCGGATGGCGGAGTCGAGCTGGTGGAACACGAACCAGTTTTCCACCCAGCCGGCCACGATGCTGGACGAGAACAGCAGCACGCCGGTGAAGGCCGCGAACAGCGCGGTGGGGCCGAGCAGGTGCATGTCGTGCAGCACGTGCTGGGCTTTTTCGGGGCCGATCATGTGCTCGCCCTGCACATAAAAAAGGCCCAGGCTGATGAGCAGCACGACCGGGATGACGGCGCCCACGTTGCCGATGATGGCCGCGATCTGCGAGCGCAGCAGGTTGGCCACCTCGTCCACGAAGTTGCGCACCGCGCCGGGCGCGCGGATGTCGCGCAGCTTGGCCACCATGGCCGGGGCGGTGACGGCCGGCTGCTTGGTGGCCACGGTCCAGTGCAACAGCTGCACCAGCACGAAGAAGAAGGCGTAGTTCAGGCCGGCGGCAAAACCGCTCCAGAACGCCGACAGCGCCAGGCCGTAGAGCGCGAACTTGGCCCAGGTGGTCAGGCCGATCAGGGCGCCGCCGCCGGCGGCCTTGCCCAGCATCTGGCGGTATTCGACCGCGTCGCGGGTGATGTAGTGCTCGCCGCTTTCGGCGCTGCGCTCGGCCACCTTGGCCGCGGTCAGCTGCGTGCTGCTGGCGATCAGCTCGCGCAGGCTGCGGCGGTCCTGGCCCATCTGCACCAGGTCGGCGATCAGGGCGGCGGTGGCGCGTTCGGTCTTTTCGGCCAGCAGGCAGTCCAGCAACTGGCGCACGCGCAGGATGCGTTCGCGCAACTGGCGCAGCCGGAACACGATGCCGACCGATATGCCGTGCGCTTCCAGGTGGGCGTAGACGGTGTTGGCGTCGGTCCGGCAGCGGTCGAGCTGGTCCACCAGCTGCCCGGCCGCGGCTTGTGCGGCCTCGCTGCGCGCGCCCTGCGTCAGCACCGCGCGGCGCAGCGCTTCGAAGTGCGCGGGCAGGGCGTGGAAGCTGCGCGCGGCCCGCGCTGGCTCGGCCATACGGGTGCGGATTTCCGAGGCGAAGCCGGTCGCGCTGACCTGGCTGATGCTGAAGGTGAGCGCGTCCAGCAGGGCGGCCTGCCAGTGACCGGCCGGCCCGGCGTCGTCGTCGGCGGCGTGCTCGGCTTCTGGCGGTGCCAGCAGCAGGGTGCGCAGGCGCTGCAGGGTGTCGCTGTCCAGCGCCTGCACCCAGCGCGCGTCAAAGCGCGTGGGCAGCAGCAGACCAAACAGCTCGGTCAGGTCGGTGGTTTCGGGCGTGCCGGGCAGCAGCTTGCGGCGCAGGCGGTGGCCAAACTCGCTGAGGAAGGCGGTGCGCGGCGCGAAGCCGAAGTCGGCCAGCAGCGGTGTCAGGTCGACCGTTTGCAAAAAGAGGGCCCACCAGCGTTGCCAGCGCGCGCGCCATTCGGGGCGGGCCTGGGCTGCGTCGAGCAGCAGGCGCACGCGCGACACGCTGGCCTGCGGGTCGGTCGCATCGCCGCGCACCCAGCGCAGCAGGTCCATCAGCCACAGGTGGCGCTGCGCCAGCGGCGCGTCCGGGTCCAGCTGGTCGAGCAGGCCGGGCAGGTCCATCGTGCTCAGTGCAGCACCCGCTGGGGTGCGTTGCCGGCGTCGCTGCCGTCGGCCACCAGGGCGAACTCGGGCACCAGGGCTTCGAAGCGCTCGCCGTCTTCGGCCACGCAGAAATAGCTGCCGCGCATGCTGCCGTTGCGCGTTCGCAGGCGGGTGCCGCTGGTGTACTGGAACGATTCGCCCGGCCGCAGCAGCGGCTGGTTGCCCACCACGCCCAGGCCCTTGACCTCTTCGGTGTGGCCCAGCGCATCGTCGATCACCCAGTGGCGCGAGATGAGCTGCGCCGTCACGTCACCGGTGTTGGTGATGGTGATGGTGTAAGCGAAGGCGTAGAGGTCCTCGTCGGGCGAGGATTGCTCGGCGAGGTACTGGGGCTCGACCTCGCAGGTGAACTGGTATTTGGCCATGGCGGGCATGTTAACGCGGTGCAGCAAGTCCTTGCCGGGCCTGCGAAAATGCCGCCTTTCCCCTCCGACCGGCCCGAACATGACCACCTACCGCATCGCCCCGTCCATCCTGTCCGCCGACTTTGCCCGCCTGGGTGAGGAAGTGCGCAACGTCGTCGCCGCCGGCGCCGACTGGATCCACTTCGACGTGATGGACAACCACTACGTGCCCAACCTGACCTTCGGGCCCATGGTCTGCCAGGCGCTCAAGCCGCACGCCAAGAAGCCCGACGGCACGCCGGTGCCGATCGACGTGCACCTGATGATCCAGCCGGTGGACGCGCTGGCCGGCGCCTTCATCGACGCCGGGGCCGACCTGGTGAGCTTCCACCCCGATGCCTCGGCCCACGTGCACCGCAGCGTGCAGGCCATCAAGGCCAAGGGCGCCAAGGCCGGCCTGACCTTCAACCCGGCGCAGCCGCTGGATGTGCTGGACTGGGTGATCGACGACCTCGACCTGATTCTCATCATGAGCGTCAACCCTGGCTTCGGTGGCCAGAGCTTCATCGACTCCGCCCTGCGCAAGATCGAAGCGGCCCGCAAGCGCATCGAGGCCAGCGGCAAGGACATCCGCCTGGAAGTGGACGGCGGCATCAAGGCCGACAACATCCGCCTCGTGGCCGACGCCGGTGCCGACACCTTCGTGGCGGGCAGCGCGATTTTCGGCAAGCTGGATTACAAGTCGGTCATCGACGACATGCGCAAGGCGCTGGCCTGATGCTGGACCACATCCAGGCCGTGATCGTCGACCTCGACGGCACGATGGTGGACACGCTGGGCGATTTCGTCGTGGCGCTCAACCACACGCTGGACGACCTGCGCCTGCCGCCGGTGGACCGCGGGCTGGTCGAGCGATCGGTGGGCAAGGGTTCCGAGCACCTGGTGCGCACCGTGCTGGACCACCAGCTGGCCCTGCCCGAGGTGGCTGGATCGGACGCACTGGCCCTGAGCTGGCCACGCGAGCAGATCCACGCGCTGGCGCTGGAGCGCTACCAGCACCACTACCTGTTCATCAACGGCCAGCATTCGGATGTGTACCCCGGCGTGGTGGAGGGTCTGCAAGGCCTGCTGGCGACCGGCCTGCCCATGGCCTGCCTGACCAACAAGCCGCTGGCCTTTGCGCAGGCGCTGCTGGAGATCAAGGGCCTGGACGGGTACTTTTCACAGGTGTTCGGTGGCGACAGCTTCGAGCGCAAGAAGCCCGACCCGCTGCCCCTGCTGAAGACCTGCGAGGCGCTGGGCACCTTGCCCGCGCAGACGCTGATGGTGGGCGATTCGCAGAACGACGCCATGGCCGCGCGCGCCGCAGGTTGCCCGGTGGCGCTGGTCACCTACGGCTACAACCATGGCGACCCGATCGCCGAGGCGCCGCACGATTGGCTGCTGGATTCGCTGGCCGAACTGCTGGACTGATCGCAACCCGCGCCAGCGGCGGAGCGTGGGGCACCGGGCCAGCCGCCGGGCCGCCCCAAGGCTGGCCCAGCCCCCTTGGGGGGCAGCGACCCGCGCAGCGGCGGAGCGTGGGGGCCAACGGGCCTGGCGTCGGGCCGCCCCAAGCAAGGCCGCACCCCCTCGGGGGGCAGCGACCCGCGCAGCGGCGGAGCGTGGGGGCTCCACTCTATTTCTTGCCGCCCAGCAGCGCTTCCTTGAGTCCCCAGTCGGCGGGCTTGGGGCCCAGCCAGATGCGCATCAGCGCTTCGAAGAAGGCCTCTTCCTTGAACGGCTCGCCCTCCACATTCCCCTTAACCGTCAGCACCGTGCCGGTACCGGGGATCCAGTCGAGCACGAAGGTCTCGCCGGTCTTGAGCACCTTGTGGTTGCTGAAGACCTGGCTCATGCGCATGACGCCCGGGATCAGCTTGGCGAAGCTGCCTTTTTCCATGTTGTCTTCCATGCCGCGCGAAAACAGCTTGCCCAGCTCGGCCGAGTCGATGTCGCGCAGCATGGTGATGGTCATGCGCTTGGGGCCGGGCTGGTCGAGCAGGCCGTCGGGGGTGTTGGCCGGCTTCTCGACGTAGAGGCCGGCGGTGTAGACCTTGAACACCGCCTTGTAGCGGATGCCCGCGCCGTTGAGCACCAGCGGCTTGCCCGCCACGGTGACGCGGTCTTCCAGCTTGACGCCGGCGACCTCGACCGTGGCGCTCAGCGCCGGCAGGGCGCTGAACACCAGGGCGCCGGCCAGGGCGGTGCGGGACAGGGGGCTGCGCAGGATGAGGTGCTTCATGGCTGGGGCAGAAAAAAGAACGATCGTTCGGTGGCGGCATTGTCCGCAAAGCAGGGGGGCGGTACAAGGTGGTACCTACCCTCAGGCCGTGACCTGTCTCACGGACCGGTCGCCTGGGCGACGGGCTTTGCTACACTGGCCGGACCATGTCGTGTTCCAGCACCGTCTCCGCAGGTTTCGCACCTGGCCGCAATGGCCGGGGAGCCTGGCCCTGGCGCAAGCCAGCGTAAACGTGCACTCCCCCCGCTGAAGGGGTACAGCCCGACCCGGTATCGGTCGCTCTGCACCCGCCACGAACGCAGCCCGGCCAGCAGGCTGCACCCTCCCCCGAGATGAACGCTTCGCCCGCGCCCCGCGGCCGAACCCCGGAGAAAGAACCGTGATCACCGAACTCGAATTCAAGAGCCTGGCGCAGCAAGGCTACAACCGCATCCCGTTGATGGCCGAGGCCTTCGCGGATCTGGAAACCCCCCTGTCCCTGTACCTGAAGCTGGCCCATGGCCGCGGCGACGGCGCCCATTCCTTCCTGCTGGAGTCGGTGGTCGGTGGCGAGCGCTTCGGCCGCTACAGCTTCATCGGCCTGCCGGCGCGCACCCTGCTGCGCGCCAGCGGCTTTGGCGCCGCGGCCAAGACCGAAGTCGTGCGCGACGGTGCCGTGGTCGAAACGAACCACGGCAACCCGCTGGACTTCATCGCCGCTTACCAGCAGCGCTTCAAGGTCGCGCTGCGGCCTGGCCTGCCGCGCTTTTGCGGCGGTCTGGCTGGCTATTTCGGCTACGACGCGGTGCGCTACATCGAGAAGAAGCTGGAAAACAGCTGCCCGCCCGACACCCTGGGCACGCCCGACATCCTGCTGCTGCAGTGCGAAGAGCTGGCGGTCATCGACAACCTCTCGGGCAAGCTCTACCTGATCGTCTACGCCGACCCGGCCCAGCCCGAGGCCTACGCCAATGCCAAGAAGCGCGTGCGTGAGCTCAAGGAAGCGCTGAAGTATTCGGTGGCGGCGCCGCAGGTCAAGCCCAGCCAGAACCACCCGGCCGAGCGCAGCTTCGCCAAGGCCGACTACCTGGCCGCCGTGGACCGCGCCAAAGAACTGATCGCCGCCGGCGACTTCATGCAGGTGCAGGTGGGCCAGCGCATCAGCAAGCGCTACACCGAGTCGCCGCTGTCGCTTTACCGGGCATTGCGTTCGCTCAACCCCTCCCCCTACATGTACTACTACCACTTCGGGGACTTCCACGTGGTGGGGGCTTCGCCCGAAATCCTGGTGCGACAGGAGCACACGGAAGAAGGGCAGAAGGTCATCATCCGCCCGCTGGCCGGCACCCGCCCGCGCGGCGCCACGCCCGAGAAGGACAAGGCGACCGAGGTCGAGCTGCTGGCCGACCCCAAGGAGCGCGCCGAGCACGTGATGCTGATCGACCTGGCGCGCAACGACATCGGTCGCATCGCCAAGATCGGTACGGTCAAGGTGACCGAGGCTTTTGTGGTCGAGCGCTACAGCCACGTGATGCACATCGTCAGCAACGTCGAGGGCATCCTGAACGAGGGCATGACCAACATGGACGTGCTCAAGGCCACCTTCCCGGCTGGCACGCTGACTGGCGCGCCCAAGGTGCACGCGATGGAACTGATCGACCAGCTCGAACCGGTCAAACGCGGCATCTACGGCGGCGCCTGCGGTTACCTCAGCTACGCCGGCGACATGGACGTGGCGATCGCCATCCGCACCGCCATCATCAAGGACCAGACCCTGCACGTGCAGGCCGCGGCCGGCGTGGTGGCCGACTCGGTGCCCGAGATGGAATGGAGGGAAACCGAACACAAGGCGCGTGCGCTGTTGCGCGCGGCGGAACTGGTCGAGGAGGGTCTGGAATGAGCAAGAAAATTCAAGACATGAACGGCGCCGGGCCGTCCCAAGCCGTTCAAGCCCCCTTGGGGGGCAGCGCACCTCGCGCAGCGGGGGAGCGTGGGGGCATCAAGGTGCTCATGGTGGACAACTACGACTCGTTCACCTTCAACATCGTGCAGTACTTCGGTGAACTCGGCGCCGACGTGACCGTGGTGCGCAACGACGAAATCACCGTCGACGAAATCCAGCGCCGCCTGGATGCCGGCCAGATCGACCGGCTGGTCATCTCGCCCGGCCCCTGCTCGCCGGCCGAAGCGGGCATTTCGGTGCCCGCTATCCAGCATTTCGCCGGCAAGCTGCCCATCCTGGGCGTGTGCCTGGGCCACCAGAGCATCGGTGCGGCCTTCGGCGGCCAGATCGTCCGGGCGCAGGAGCTGATGCACGGCAAGACCAGCGTGATCACGACCACGCAGGAAGGCGTGTTCGCCGACCTGCCCGAGCAGTTCACCGTCAACCGCTACCACTCGCTGGCCATTGAGCGCGAGAGCTGCCCGGACTGCCTCAAGGTCACCGCCTGGACGCCGGACGGCGAGATCATGGGCGTGAAGCACAAGACGCTGGCCATCGAAGGCGTGCAGTTCCACCCCGAGAGCATCCTGACCGAACACGGCCATGCGATGCTGAAGAACTTCCTGGAGCAGACCGCATGAAGACCATTGATCTGCGCAGCGACACCGTCACCCAGCCCACCGAAGCCATGCGCGCCGCCATGATGGCCGCGCCGCTGGGCGACGATGTGTTCGGTGACGACCCCACGGTGAACGCGCTGCAGGAACGCATTGCCGCGCTGACCGGCAAGGAGGCCGCGCTGTTCATGCCTTCGGGCACGCAGAGCAACCTCTGCGGCATCCTGGCGCATTGCGGTCGGGGCGACGAGTACATCGTCGGCCAGCTGGCCCACACCTACCGCTACGAAGGCGGCGGCGCGGCGGTGTTCGGCAGCGTGCAGCCACAGCCGCTGACGCAGGACGCTCAGGGTCGCATGTCGCTGGCCGACATCGCAGCGGCCATCAAGCCCGACGACCCTCACTTCGCGCGCACCCGTCTGCTGTGCCTGGAAAACACCTGGAACGGCCATGTGATGCCCGACGACTACCTGCGCGGCGCCACGGCACTGGCGCGCGAGAAGGGGCTCAACACCCACCTCGATGGCGCGCGGGTGTTCAACGCCGCAGTCGCTTCGGCCGCGCCGGGGCAGGGGGCTTTTGACCGTCTGCGCGAGATCGCCGACCACTTCGACAGCCTGTCGGTCTGCTTCAGCAAGGGCCTGGGCGCGCCCGTCGGCTCGGCCCTGTGCGGGTCACAGGACCTGATCAGCCGCGCCCGCCGCATCCGCAAGATGGCGGGTGGCGGCCTGCGCCAGACCGGACTGCTGGCTGCGTGCGCGCTGCACGCGCTGGACCACCATGTCGATCGCCTGACCGACGACCACGGGAACGCGCGCCGTCTGGCCGATGGCCTGCGCGGCATCGACGGTCTGACGGTCCAGTCGGCCGAAACCAACATCGTGTTTGTCGACGTGGCCAACGGGCGTGGCCCGGCGCTGCTGGAGTTCCTCAAGGCCCACGGTGTGTTCGCCACCGGCCTGATCGGCCTGCGTTTCGTCACCCACCTCGATGTGGACACGGCCGGCATCGACCACTCCGTCGCCACCGTGCGGCGTTTCTTCGCCGAAGCGCCGGTCGCCACGTCGGGTGCCGGCCGCACCGGCCCCTACTGATTGCCGCTACGCTCGCCGTGCCCGATTCGACGCAACTCCTGGTGTTCATCGCGGCGGGTTGGCTGCTCAACCTCACGCCGGGCCCCGACGTGCTGTACATCGTCAGCAGTGCGCTGCGCAGCGGTGTGCGCGCCGGCATGGTCGCGGCGCTGGGCATCGTCAGCGGGTGCTTCGTGCACGTGTTCGCGGCGGCGCTGGGTGTCGGTGCGCTGCTGGCCACCTCGGCCACCGCCTTCACCGTGCTCAAGTGGGCGGGCGCGGCCTACTTGGTGTGGATGGGCATCAAGCTGCTGCTGGCCAGGGGCGGGGGATCGTCCATCGTGCCGGCCCGCGTGAGCGGTGAAATGGCCTCCGTGAACCTTGGGCGTGTCTACCGCCAGGGTTTCCTCACCAACGTGCTCAACCCCAAGGTGGCCTTGTTCTTTCTGGCCTTCGTGCCGCAGTTCATCGCCCCCGGTACCGAAGACAAGGTGACCGCGTTCCTGCTGCTGGGTCTGCTGTTCAATGTGAACTCTCTGCCCATCAACTTCGGCTACGCCTGGCTCGCCGGCTGGGCCACGGGCCGCGTCGTTGCCGTGCAGCGCGCCATGCACTGGATGGACCGCGCGGCAGGCGTCATGTTCATCGGCTTCGGCCTGCGTCTGGCCATGTCCGACAATCCTTCCCGCTGACCTCGGAGACACCCCATGCCCCAAGCCCACAAGATCACCCCGCAGGAAGCCCTGCAGCGCACCATCGAGCACCGCGAAATCTTCCACGACGAGATGCTGCATCTGATGCGGCTGATCATGAATGGCGAGATGTCGCCCGTCATGATGGCGGCGCTGATCACCGGTATGCGCGTGAAGAAGGAAACCATCGGCGAGATCACTGCTGCGGCACAGGTGATGCGCGAGTTCTCGACCAAGGTGCACGTGGCCGACACGACCCACCTGGTGGACATCGTGGGCACCGGCGGTGACGGCTCGCACACCTTCAACATCTCCACCTGCTCCATGTTCGTGGCGGCGGCCGCGGGCGCCAAGGTCAGCAAGCACGGCGGGCGCAGCGTCTCCAGCAAGAGCGGCAGCGCCGACGTGCTGGAGAGCCTGGGCATCAACATCAACCTGCCGCCCGACGCGATTGCGCGTTGCATCGCCGAGGTGGGCGTGGGCTTCATGTTCGCGCCCAACCACCACCCGGCCATGAAGAACGTGGCGCCAGTGCGCCGCGAGCTGGGCATCAAGACCATCTTCAACATCCTGGGGCCGCTGACCAATCCGGCCTCGGCGCCCAACATCCTGATGGGCGTGTTCCACCCCGATCTGGTGGGCATCCAGGTGCGCGCGCTGCAGCGGCTGGGCGCCGAGCATGCGGTGGTGGTCTACGGCCGCGACGGCATGGACGAGGTTTCGCTCGGCGCCGCGACCATGGTCGGCGAACTCAAGAGCGGCGAGATCGCCGAATACGAAATCCACCCCGAGGATTTCGGCCTGACCATGGCCAGCAGCCGCGCGCTGCGCGTGGAAACGCCGGACGATTCCAAGGCCATGCTGCTGGGCGTGCTCGAGAACCGAGACGATGCGGTGCTCAAGGCCGCGCGCGACATCGTGGTGCTCAACGCTGGTGTCGCCCTGTACGCCGCCAACGTGGCGCCCGACATGGCGCAGGGCATCGCGCTGGCGCGCCGCACCATCGAGTCCGGTGCTGCAGCAGCCAAGCTGCAGGATCTGCAGGCCTTCACCCAGTCGGCCTCCGTCGCCGCGGGCGTCTGAGGCGCACCATGCCGGTTTGGCTGCAGAACGAGGGCGCCTGGATCGCGCTGGGCGTCTCGGCCTTGTTCATCATCGCTGGCGTGGTCATGCACCGCGTCTTCAAAAAGGTGCTGCAGACCCCGCAGCCCGAGAAAGCACACAAGCATGAGTGACATCCTGAACAAGATCGTGGCGGTCAAGCACGAAGAGATCGCCGCCGCGCGCAAGAAGAAGCCGCTGGAGGCGGTGCGTTTTGACGCCGAAAGCCGCGTGCTCACGCGCGACTTCGAGGGCGCGCTGCATGCCAAGATCGCCGCAGGTCAGGCCGCGGTGATCGCCGAAATCAAGAAGGCCAGCCCGAGCAAGGGCGTGATCCGTGCCGATTTCATCCCGGCCGACATCGCCCAGAGCTATGCCGAGGGCGACGGCACCATCAATGCCGCCTGCCTCTCGGTCCTGACCGACCAGCAGTTCTTCCAGGGCAGCACCGATTACCTCAAACAGGCCCGTGCCAGCTGCGACCTGCCGGTGCTGCGCAAGGACTTCATGGTCGATCCCTACCAGGTCTACGAAGCGCGGGCCATGGGCGCGGATTGCATCCTGCTCATCGCGGCCTGCCTGGACGACGCGCAGATGGCCGACCTGGAAGCCATCGCCATGGGTATGAACATGTCGGTGCTGGTCGAGGTGCACGACCGCGAAGAACTGCACCGCGCGCTCAAGCTCAAGACCCCGCTGCTGGGCATCAACAACCGCAACCTGCGCACCTTCGACGTGACGCTGCAGACCACGCTGGACATGCTGCCCGACGTGCCGGCCGACCGCCTGCTCATCACCGAATCCGGCATCCTCACCCGCGCCGACGTGCAGACCATGCGCGCGGCGAACGTGAACGCCTTCCTGGTCGGCGAAACCTTCATGCGCGCGCCCGAGCCCGGGCTGGCGCTGGCCGAACTGTTTGCCTGAGCCCGGCGTGCAGCAAGGTCTGTTCGACGCACCGGCTGCGTGCGCGGCCCGCCTGTGCAGCGCCGATCCGGCCGCCTGGCCCGTGCGGCCCGGCTGGGCGCCTGTGCTGGAGCCGTTCTGGCGCGGGCCGGCGGGGCAGGGCCTGCAGAGCTTCCTGCACCAGCGGCTGGCAGCCGGTGCGGTGGTCTACCCGCCGCAGCCCTTGCGGGCGCTGGAGCTGGTGGACCTGGCCGACGTGCGGGTGGTCATCCTGGGTCAGGACCCGTACCACGGCCCCGGGCAGGCGGAAGGCCTGGCCTTTTCGGTGGCTTCTGATGTGAAGACGCCGCCCAGCCTGCGCAACATCTTCAAGGAACTGCAGCGTGACCTGGGGCTGCCACCGCCCGCGGACGGCTCGCTCCTGCGCTGGGCGCAACAGGGTGTGCTGCTGCTCAACACCACGCTGACGGTGGAAGACGGATCGCCGGCGAGCCACGCCGGCCACGGTTGGGAAGTGTTGACCGACGCGATCATCGGCCGCTGCAGCGCCGACGGGGCGCCCAAGGCCTTCCTCTTGTGGGGTGCCCACGCCCAGAAAAAAGCCGCGCTCATCGACGCGGGGCGGCACCAGGTCTTCAGCGCCAACCACCCATCGCCCCTGTCGGCCAGCCGCGGGCCCGTGCCTTTTATGGGGTGCGGACATTTCAGTGCCGTCAACCGCTGGCTGGAAGGGCTTGGACAGGGCCCCGTGGTGTGGTGAACGGCCCAATCGACTGCGAAGGCTGACAAAAGCCAAAAAACCATGGCATAATCCTGGGCTGCGCTTTGGAGGGGTGGCCGAGTGGTTAATGGCAGCAGACTGTAAATCTGCCCTCTTACGAGTACGCTGGTTCGAATCCAGCCCCCTCCACCAGCGGTCAATGAGTGATGTGTGAGCGATTGGAATCAAAGCGCTCTGGATGTCGGAAGCCCATTGGGGTGTGAAGATGGTTCGGGCGGGAGTAGTTCAATGGTAGAACCCCAGCCTTCCAAGCTGATGACGCGGGTTCGATTCCCGTCTCCCGCTCCACGTGTCGTTGATGGCTGGTGTGATTGAAGTTTTCTGAGGTGTCCGATCTGTCGGTCGGATGCTTTGGCCCTTGTGGCTCAGTGGTAGAGCACTCCCTTGGTAAGGGAGAGGTCGCGGGTCCGATTCCCGCCAAGGGCACCATCTTTCTTCTGGTGTTTCGGCAATTTTGTTTTGGAGCTGAAAAATGGCAAAAGAGAAATTTGAGCGGACCAAGCCGCACGTGAACGTGGGCACCATTGGTCACGTGGACCACGGCAAGACGACCCTGACGGCTGCCATCACCACGGTGCTGGCTGCCAA
>NZ_JBPCSJ010000089.1:0-33026 GCF_051007235.1 Hydrogenophaga sp.
CGTGCAGTCCCGCCTGGCGCCCGACATGCTGCCCTTCGCGGCGCAGATCCGCATCGCCTGCGACGCCGCCAAGAACGGCACCGCGCGCCTGGCCGGCATCGAGGCGCCGAAGTTCGAGGACAACGAAACCACCTTCGCCGACCTGCAGGCCCGCATCCGCAAGACGCTGGACTGGCTGGCCACCGTGCCGGCCGCCGCCATCGACGGCCGCGAGGAAGCCGAGATCACCTTCCCGGTCGGGCGCGACAAGACCCGCACCATGGCGGGCGAGGCGTATCTGAAGCACTGTGCGCTGCCCTATGTGTTCTTCCACGTCACCACCGCTTACGCGCTGCTGCGCCACAACGGCGTGGACCTGGGCAAGGCCGACTACCTGGTGGGCGAACAGGCCGCGTCCTGAGGCCAGTTGTGGGCCCGCGTCCCCGGCGCGACTGAAACCGCGCCGGCACCGGGAAGGGCCGGGTTCCCAGCGCGCGCGGCGCGGGCTATGTTGTGGGTTGGCCGAACAAACCCCGCTGGAGACAACCATGAGCCTTCCCCGTCGCCCCGTCGCCCTCAACCGCCGCCAGGTCATCGCCTCGGCCGCCGCCTTCGCGGCCCCGGCTCTGCTGCCCGCCCATGTGCTCGCGCAGGACAAGTTCCCCAACCGCCCGATCAAGCTCATTGCGCCCTGGCCCGCCGGCGGCAGCAGCGACGCGGTCATGCGCGCCTTTGGCGACAGCGCCAGCAAGGCACTGGGCGTGCCGGTGGTGGTGGAGAACAAGCCCGGCGCGGGCGGCACGCTCGGTGCCTCGGCCATGGTCACGTCCGCGCCCGACGGGTACACCCTCACGCAGCTGCCGCTGGGCATCTACCGCCTGCCGCACATGCAGAACATGAACTTCGATCCGGTCAAGGACCTGACCCACATCGTCTGCCTGACCGGCTACACCTTCGGCATCGCCTGCACGGCCGACGCGCCCTTCAAGACCTTGAAAGAGATGGTGGCCTACGCCAAGGCCAACCCCGGCAAGCTCGAATACGGCCACACGGGCACCGGCACCACGCCGCACCTGGCCATCGAAGAGTTCAGCGACAAGGCCGGCATCCAGCTCAACCCGATCCCGTTCAAGGGCTCGGCCGAGATCATGCAGGCCATCCTGGGCGGCCACATCCGCGTCATGAGCGGCACCACTGAATTCGCGCCGCATGTGCAAAGCGGCAAGCTGCGCCTGCTGGCCACCCTGGGCAGCAAGCGCAACAAGGCCTTCCCCGATGTGCCCACCGTCAAAGAGAGTGGCTGGGACACGATCACCGAATCGCCGTTCGGCATCGGCGGCCCCAAGGGCATGGACCCGGCCGTGGTCAAGGTGCTGCACGACGCCTTCAAGAAGACGCTGGACGACGCCAAGGTGCAGGAGGCGCTGGACAAGTTCTTCATGCCCGACATCTACATGAGCACCGCCGACTACACGGCCTACGCCGAGCGCACCTTCAAGGCCGAGAAGGCCACCATCGAACGGCTGGGCCTGGCGAAGAAGGCCTGACCGGCTCCGGGGGCGGTGGCGCACACCGCGCGGCGCAGGAACCGGGCACACTGCGCCCCACCACCACCGCACCCCGCCATGACCACGCCCACCACCACTCTTCTTTTCTCCGCTCCCTCTGCCACGCCGGCGTCCGTTGGGCACCGTGCCGCCCGGGGCGCAGCCATCGCGCTGGCGCTGTGTGCACCGCTCGCCGCGCCCGCGCAGAGCGCCGCCCCGGCCGCGCCGCTGCAGACCATCGAGCGGCTCGACGTGGCCCGCTACATGGGCACCTGGCACGAAATCGCCAAGTACCCCAACGTGTTCCAGCGCAAGTGCGCGGCCGACACCCGGGCCCAGTACCGCCTGCGCGAGGACGGCCAGCTCGACGTGATCAACCGCTGCCGCCAGGCCAACGGTGAAACCGTCGAAGCCATCGGCCTGGCGCGCCAGATCGGCGCGGCCGATTCGCCCCGGCTGGAGGTGCGTTTCGCGCCCGCCTGGCTGTCGTGGCTGCCCCTGGTCTGGGGCAACTACTGGGTCATCGACCTCGACCCCGCCTACCAGCTGGTGGCCGTGAGCGAGCCCAGCCGCGATTACCTGTGGGTGCTCTCGCGCACGCCGACGGTGGACGCTGCGGCCTACCAGGCCTTGCTGGGCCGCTTGCAGGCCCAGGGCTTTGATCTGTCGAGGCTGGAGCGGACGGCGCAGCCGCGTTGAGGCACTGCGGGTTCTATCCGCAGACACCAGCCGGTGCCGTCGGACCGTTTCTCCGGGTAAACCCTCCATTGACACCACCCCGCGCTGATCCGAAGGTGCAAGGCTTTCTCAAGCCCGCCAGCCTTCCCCCGGAGACGCGCCATGCAACACCACAGCAGCACCGCCACCAGCCCGCACCAGCACATCGCCACCGTGATGCAGGTGGCCGCGGACGGGGTGGGGGCGCAGGCGGCGGCGCGGCACGAGCAGGTGATCCGCGATTCGTGGCTGCGCTGTGTGCAGCAGCACCGGCTGGACCCGGCGCGCATGCAGGAGGCGGTCATCCTGCCGCAGGCGCGGCTGCGCGAGCACCAGGACCAGATGGAGGCGCTGCTGCAGATCGCGCGCCACGGGTTGGAGTCGCTCTACAGCAAGGTCGCGGGGCTGGGCTATGTGGTGCTGCTGACCGACGCGCGCGGCGTGACGGTGGACTTTCTGGGCGACCTGGTGTTTGAGCCCAGCCTGCGCAAGGCGGGCCTGTACCTTGGCGCGGACTGGAGCGAGCACCACGCCGGCACCTGCGGCGTGGGCACCTGCATCAGCACCGGCCAGGCGCTCACGGTGCACCTGGACGACCACTTCGACGCGACCCACATTCCGCTGACCTGCACCACCGCGCCGGTGTACGACAGCGCGGGGCAGCTGAGCGCGGTGCTGGACATTTCGCAGCTCAGTTCGCAGCAGCCCAAGGAGAGTCAGCACCTGGCGCTGCAGCTGGTGAAGATGCACGCGCACGACATCGAGAACGCGGCCTTCCTGCACCGCCACCGGCACGACTGGGTGCTGCGCCTGTCGCACGCGCCGCAGTTCCTGGACGTGCAGCCGGACTACCTGCTGGCGCTGGACGCGAACGGCCGCGTGGTGGGCCACAACCGGCGTGCACAACTGGCTTTGCAGAAGGGTGAACCGTTGCTGGGCATGGGCTTCGAGCAGCTGTTCGGTCTGCCCTTCGGGCAGATCGGCCGCTTCGTGATGACGCAACCCTCTGACCAGCGCGCGGTGATGCTGGCGGGCGGCCAGCAGTTGCTGTTTCTCTCGGCGGTGCCGCCGCCGGCGCGCCCGGTGGCGAGCGCGCCGCGCGAGGAACGCCGGGTGCCCGCACCGCTGGCCGCGCTCTCGGCGGGCGACGCGGCACTGGACCGGCAGGTCGAGCGCGTGGCGCGGCTGGTGAACACCCCCATCAGCCTGCTGATCACCGGCGAGACCGGCTCGGGCAAGGAGTATTTCGCGAAGGCGGTGCACACCGCGAGCGAGCGGCGCAGCCGGCCGTTTGTGGCGGTGAACTGTGCGGCGATCCCCGAGCACCTGATCGAGAGCGAGCTGTTCGGCCACCTGCCGGGCAGCTTCTCGGGTGCTTCGCCCAAGGGCAAGCGCGGCCTGATCGCCGAGGCCGACGGCGGCACGCTGTTCCTGGACGAGATCGGCGACATGCCGCTGGCGCTGCAGGCGCGGCTGCTGCGCGTGTTGTCCGAGCGCGAGGTGCTGCCGGTGGGGGCGACGCGGCCGGTGCCGGTGAACATCCGCGTGATCGCGGCGACGCACGCGCCGCTGGAACAGCTGGTGCTGGCGGGGCGCTTCCGCGACGACCTGTACTACCGCCTCAAGGGTGCGCACATCCAGCTGCCGCCGCTGCGCGAGCGCAGCGACCTGGGCGCCATGATCACGCGCTTGCTGGGCGGCCGCGCCATCGTGCCCGCGGCGTTGCAGCGCCTGCTGGCGCACCGCTGGCCCGGCAACCTGCGCGAGCTGCGCAACGTGCTCGACTACGCGGCCAGCCTGTGTGGCGACGGGCCGATTGATCTGGACGATCTGCCGGAGCTGGCGGTGGCGCGGCTGCCCGTGCGTGCCCAGGCGGGCGAGGGCGCGCACGGCAAAGGACCGGAAGCCTTGCTGGACGCCTTGCGCGCCGCGCAGTGGAACGTGAGCGCGGTCGCGCGGGCGATGGGGCTCTCGCGCATGACGCTGTATCGGCGCATGAAGCGCGCTGGCATCGTCCCCCCGAACCGGGTGATGTGAAACACCCCCGCCGCGCTGCGCGCGACCCGCTCAAGGGGGCAACGCGATGCGGCCCGGCAAAGCCGGTTCCGCCGCGTTCTGGCCAAGGCACGGCACGCCGGAGGGACGTGACATCTGTCAACCGCTTCCTGTGACAGATGCACGGGGTGTGACACCACTGCGCCCGGACCAAAGTCCTGACAAATCAGGCACTTGCGCGCGCCAACCGCCTGGCACGCGTCTTGTGATGCACATGGCACCGGCCCGCACCGAGGCCGGCATCACAGGAGACAAACCCATGACTGCAAACACGCCCTCCCAGCGGGCACAACGCTGGCTGGACGCATTCGGGGCCGCGCTGGCCTCCGGCCAGCCCGACAACGTGCTGCCGCTCTTCGACGCCGACTGCTACTGGCGCGACCTCGTGTCCTTCACCTGGAACATCCGCACGCAGGAAGGCCACGGCGCCATCGCCGAAATGCTGGCCGCGCGGCAGGCCGACACGGCGGCGTCGAACTTCCAGCTCGAAGGCGAGGCCACCGAAGCCGACGGTGTGACCGACGCCTGGTTCACCTTCGAGACCCAGGTCGCGCGCGGGCGGGGCCATCTGCGCCTGAAGAGCGACGCAGAGGGGGACAAAGCCTGGACCCTGCTGACCACCATGGTCGAGCTCAAGGGCTTTGAAGAGAAGAAGGGCACGCGCCGCATCAAGGGCGCGGAACACGGTGCGCAGAAAGGCCGCAAGAGCTGGCTCGAACGCCGCCACGAAGAAGAGGCGCGCCTGGGCTACAGCGAGCAGCCCTACGTCGTCATCGTGGGCGGCGGGCAGGGCGGCATCATCCTGGCCGCGCGGCTGCGACGCCTGGGCGTGCCGACCATCGTGATCGAGAAGAACCCGAAACCCGGCGACAGCTGGCGCAACCGCTACAAGACACTGTGCCTGCACGACCCGGTCTGGTACGACCACCTGCCGTACCTGCCCTTCCCGGACGACTGGCCAGTGTTCGCGCCCAAGGACAAGGTCGGCGACTGGCTGGAGATGTACGCCAAGGTGATGGAGATCAACTACTGGGGCTCGACCACCGCGAAGAAGGCCACGTTCAACGAAGCCAAGGGCGAGTGGGAACTGACGGTGGACCGCGCGGGCCAGGAAGTGGTGTTGCGGCCGAAACAGCTGGTGTTCGCGCTCGGCGTTTAGGGCTACCCCAACGTGCCACAGATCGAAGGCGCCGACCGCTTCGAAGGCGACCAGCACCACTCCAGCCAGCACCCTGGCCCCGCGCAGTACGTGGGCAAGAAGTGCGTGGTGCTGGGGTCGAACAATTCGGCGCACGACATCTGTGCGGCCCTGTGTGAAAACGGCGCCGACGTCACCATGATCCAGCGAAGCAGCAAGCACATCGCGCCGTCCAACTCGCTGATGGAACTGGCCTTGGGTGGGCTCTACAGCGAGGAGGCGCTGAAGAACGGCATCGACCACCACAAGGCCGACCTCGTGTTCGCCAGCGTGCCCTACAAAATCATGCACACCTTCCACATCCCGGTGTACGACGAGATGAAGAAGCGCGACGCGGACCTGTATGGCCGGCTGGAGAAGGCGGGCTTCATGCTCGACTTCGGCGACGACGGTTCGGGCCTGTTCATGAAGTACCTGCGCCGCGGCTCGGGCTACTACATCGACGTGGGCGCGAGCGAGCTGGTGGCCAACGGCAGCATCAAGCTCAAGAGCCACAACAACATCGAGCGCATCAACCCCAGGAGCGTGACGCTGACCGACGGCACCGAACTGCCGGCCGACCTGATCGTCTACGCCACCGGTTTCGGCTCGATGAACCGCTGGCTGGCCGACCTGGTGTCGCCCGAAGTGGCCGACCGCGTCGGCAAGGTCTGGGGCCTGGGCTCGAACACCACCAAGGACCCGGGGCCGTGGGAAGGCGAGCTGCGCAACATGTGGAAGCCGACCAACCAGAAACAGCTCTGGATCCACGGCGGCAACCTGCACCAGAGCCGCCACTACTCGCAGTTCCTGTCGCTGCAACTGAAGGCGCGCTACGAAGGGCTGGACACGCCGGTGTACGGCCAGGCGGCGGTGCACCACCTGCGGTGATCGGGCCGTGAGGGCCTGACCTCCTGAGGCATGGCTATAGTGGGCTGGCTTGCAACGCCAGCCCACGCCATGCCCGCCCTCGTCATCCATCACCGCCGGAGCGCGCCATGCTGATCGCCCAGCAGCGCTCGGCCCTGTCCGGTTCCACCTACGATCTGGCGGCGGCCGACGGCACCGTGATCGGCGAGCTGTGTTTCCCCGACTGGGCCGAGGCCCGCAACGCGCGGCTGAAGAACCCGGCGCCGGGGCGGCTGAGTTCCCGCATCGACCTGCGCCTGTCGGGTGCGGCCTACACCATCGAGTTCGAGTACACGCGCCGTGGCTGGAACAACGACACGCGCTTCGAGCTGATGCACGAAGGCGCTCGCCTCGCATCGGCCGAGGTGGTGGTGCCCCCTGGGTTCTTCGGGCGCGCCCGGCTGTTCATCACCGAGCCCTTCGCCGGCGAGCTGGTCCGGCGCAACACGTTCTTCAAGACCCGCTTCGAGCTGCAGCGCGATGGGCAGGCGGTGGGCTGGATCCACGAACGGCGGCGGCTGACCATGCGGCGCCGGCTGTGTACCGAAGTGCCGGCCGACATCCGCCCGGAGGTCCAGGCCTTCCTGCTGTTCCTGGTGATCAACCTGGCGTTTGCTTGATCGCTCAGCCCTTGCGGCTGACCAGCACGATCCCCGCCGCCACGCCCACCAGCGCCAGCACCAGCTGCAGCGTCAGCGGTTCGCCCAGCAACACCACGCCGAACACCAGCGCGAACAGCGGCGTGAGGAAGGTGAAGGTGGACATCTGGGTCGCGGGGTAGTGGCGCAGCATCCACATCCAGGCCAGGTAGCTGGCAAACGCCCCCACCACGGTCTGCAGGAAGACCGAGCCCCAGGCGAGGGTGGAATAGTCGAAGGACCAGGTTTCGCCCAGCACCAGCGACAGCACCGGGCAAACGGTGGCGGTGACGCCCAGCTGGTAGAACAGCGATTTTTCGGCCTGCACGGTCGCCACCCTGGTGGTGCGGATGGCGATGGTGGTCAGGCCCCAGAACATGCCGGCGGCCAGGCCCATGGCGTCGCCTTTCCACTGGCCGGGCGCCGAGCTGTGGGTGAAGGCTTCGCTGAAGGCAATGCCCACCGCGCTGAAGGCGATGACCAGGCCGATCCACTGGACCTTGCGCAGCCGCTCCGAGGGCACGAAACGCGGCAGCAGCACCGCCACCCAGAACGGGCTGGTGTAGAGGAACACCGTCAGGCGCGAGGCGCTGGTGTGCTGCAGGCCGAGGTAGATCAGGCAGAACTCGGCCGCGAACAGCAGACCGACGACCAGGCCGCCCTGGAGCGAACCGTCGCGGTTGAACAGCTTCACACCGCGCAGCTGGCACCACAGCCAGAGCAGGGCGGTGGCGCCGGCCATGCGCACCGAGGCCTGCCACAGCGGCGGGATCTCGCGGCCGGCGAACTTGATCAGGATCTGCTGGAAGCCCCAGAAGGCGCAGCAGGCCACCAGCAGGGTGATGGCGAAGGTGTCGAGGTGGTCTTTGCGTTGAACGGCGGTCATGGGCACAAGGGTAATGCGGCGGGCGGGCGCGGCCTGTCGCGCCCGCAGGCTCATCGGCCGGCCGTCAGCTTCTGCAAATGGCGCTTGAGGGTCTCGGCCTCGTGGGCGGACCAGCGCGAGAGCAGGGTGGTTTCCTGCGCGCGGGCCTGTTCGATCAGGGCCGCAGCGATGCGCCGGCCTTCGCCGCTGGCCACCACCAGGGTGCGTCGCTGGTCGGCCGGGTCGGCCAGCAGCGACACGAGGCCGTCGTCGGCCATGCGCTGCACCAGCTTGGTCACGGTTGGTTGCTTGGCCAGAACGTCGTGCGCCATCTGGCCGATGGGAATGCCCACGTGCTCGGGCGCCAATCCGGCGTCGTGCAGCACGGCCAGCACGCGCCAGGCGATGTGGGTCAGGCCTTCGGCGGCGATGGCGTTCTCGAAGTCGCGGTAGACCGCGTGGCTGGCCTGGCCGAGCAGGTAGCCCAGGTTGCTGCCGACGAAGCGGCCATCGGGCGGCTGCGGCGCGCTGGGGTCGGCGCTGGACGCCTGGAGCGGGTGTTCGGTGTAGAAGCGCCCGCCGTGGTACAGCAGGGGCGAGCCGTCGGGGTCGCGCCGGCAGCGCTCGACCTCGCCGACGAAGATGACGTGGTCGCCCTCGGTGTACTGGCTGCGGTTGAAGCACTCGAAGGTGGCGACACAGCCTTCGAGCAGCGGCGCGCCGCCCGCGCCTTCGGTGAACGCCACGCCGGACCAGCGGTCGACGCCGCGCGCCGCGAAGCGCTCGGCCAGGGCCTTCTGGCTGGCCGCGAGCACGTTGATGGCGTAGTGGCGGCCGTTGGCGAACACCGCCATCGAGCCCGCCGCTTGGCCCAGGCTCCACAGCACCAGCGGCGGGTCGAGCGAGACCGAATTGAACGAGCTGGCGGTCAGGCCGACCGGCTCGCCCTCGTCGTTGCGCGCGGTGACGATGGTGACGCCGGTGGCGAACATGCCCAGCGCGGCGCGGAAATCGCGCGGCGAGAAGTCAGGCGGTTGGGCCGATTGGCCGGCAGCACGGGAAGGGGACATATTGCCAATTTATATGAAAATTCATGAATAATGTGCCCCGGACCTGGCCCACCTTGGTGCGATCAGGGTTGATCAACCGATTTTCAGCGCGCTGTCGTCAAGGATGCCGTGGAACCGGCTTGGCCGGGCCACAGGCATCGCCCCCTGGGGGGTGACGCCGCAGGCGGCGCGGGGGGTACCTACATGCTTCAGGAGCGGATCGAACCCGCCTGGATCGACGCGTTTGAAGCGGTCTTGAGGCGCTGTGCGCTCCAGCCGCAGGACACGGTGGCCATTCTCGGTGAAACCCAGAGCCGGCCGGTGCTGATCGAGCTGGCGCGGCTGGCGGCGGCGCGGCTGGGTGCGCGGCCCTTTGTGCTGACGCTGCCCTCGGTGTTCGGTGCGGTGGGCGAGCCGGTGACGCGCTCGACCGGTGCGAGCCCCGCGATCCAGCAGCTCGGCCCGGTGATCGCGGCGCTGCAGGCCAGTGCGCTGGTGATCGACTGCACGGTCGAAGGCCTGATGCACGCGCCCGAGCTGCCCGTCATCCTGCAGGGCAACGGGACCACGCAGCCGCGCATCGTCTACGTGAGCAACGAGCACCCCGAAGCGCTGGCCCGCCTGCTGCCCGACGACGCCACCGAAGCGCGCGTCAAGGAGCACGTCAAGCGCCTGCGCGGCGCGAAGGCCATGCGCGTGACGTCGGTCGCCGGCACCGACCTGAGCATCTCGCTGCAGGGCGCGGTGGTCGGCGGCAACTGGGGCAGCACCACGCGCCCCGGCACGCTGACGCACTGGCCGGGCGGCCTGGTGCTGGCCTTCCCGGCGGCGGGCAGCGTCAGCGGCCGGCTGGTGCTGGCCGAGGGGGATGTGAACCTCACCTTCAAGCGATACCTCGAGCGCGCCATCACCCTGACCATTGAAAACGACTACGTGACCGCCATCGACGGCGGCGGCGTGGACGCCGAGCTGCTGCGCTCGTATTTCGCGGCATGGGGTGAAAAGGACGCCTATGCGGTGTCGCACGTGGGCTACGGTCTCAACGATGCGGCGCGCTGGGACAGCATGGCCCTCTACGACAAGCGCGACTTCAACGGCACCGAGCTGCGCGCCTTCGCGGGCAACTTCCTCTACAGCACGGGGGCCAACGAAACCGCGGGCCGCTACACCCGCGGCCACTTCGACTGGCCCATGCGCGGTTGCACCGTGGCGCTCGATGGCACGGTGGTGGTCGATGCTGGCAAGGTGGTCGTATGAGCAGCCTGCCCACCTTCACGATGCTGGGCACGGGCGACACCGTGCTCATGCTGCACGGCATCGGCGGCGGGCACCTGGCCTTTGCGCCGCAGGTCGAAACCCTGGCCTCGATCGGCTACCGCGCGGTCGCCTGGGACATGCCCGGCTACGGCCACAGCGCGCCCATCGAGCCCTACACCTTCAAGGGGCTGGCAGAAGCCTGCATCCGCCTGATTGACGCCCTGGTGGGCGAGCGTGACGATCCGGCGCCGGGCCGCCCCAAGCCGGATCAGCCCCCTCGGGGGGCAGCGACCCGCGCAGCGGCGGAGCGTGGGGGCTCGGTGGTCCTCGTCGGGCACAGCATGGGTGGCATGGTGGCGCAGGAGGTCATCGCGCGCCGGCCCGACAAGGTCAGCAAGCTCATGCTCTGCGGCACCTCGGCGGCGTTCGGCAAGCGCAGCGACGGCAAAAGCGCCGACGCCTGGGCGCAGCAGTTCATCGCCCAGCGCACCGCGCCGCTGGACGCGGGCCAGAGCATGGCCGACAGGGCGGCCAAACTGGTGCCGCAGATGGTCGGCCCGGGCTCGCTGCCCGAGGGCGTGCGCCTGGCCGAGCAGTGCATGGCCCGCGTGCCCGCCGCCACCTACCGCCGTGCGCTGGACTGCATCGTCAGCTTTGACCGCCAGGCCGCGCTGGCCCACATCGGCGTGCCCACGCTGCTGGTGGGTGGCGAGTTCGACCGCGTGGCCTCGCCCGCGGTGATGAAACAGATGGCGCAGCAGATCCCGAACGCGCGCTACACCGAGATGCCCGGGGTCGGCCACCTGATGAACCTGGAAGCGCCCGACGAGTTCGACCGCCTGCTGCTGGACTTTCTGCGCGGATGAGATGACCCCCCTGCGCCGCTTCGCGTCTTCCCCCCTGGAGGGGGGACCCCACCAGTGGCCCGGCGAAGCCGGTTCCACGGTGGGTGCTGGATCAACCCCGTTCTGAGGAGACCAACCATGACCACCCGCCCCGTCAACCCCGTCACCGGCCTGGACTTCACGCCCGCCGTGGGTGACATGCCCTTCACCCCGCTGCAGCGCGAGTGGCTGGCCAAGGCGCATGCGCTGGGCCGCGACACCTTCGCCGCACGCGCCCCGCAATGGGACCAGACCGCCAGCTTCCCGTTCGCCAACTACGACGACCTGCGCGAACAGGGTTTCCTCAGCCTGTGCGTGCCCACCGCGTTCGGCGGCGCCGGCGCCGACTACCCCACCTACATGATGGTGGCGGCCGAGATCGGCCGTTTCTGCGGCGCCACCGCGCTCACCTGGAACATGCACATCTGCAGCACCATGTGGACCGGGGTGCTGGCCGACGGCATCGCCATGAGCGAAGCCGAGCGCAGTGAACACGCCGCGCGGCGCACCCTGCACTTCGACCGAATCGTGCGCGAAGGCAAGTTGTACGCGCAGCCCTTCAGCGAGGGCACGGCGGCCGCGGCCGGCCGCGCACCGTTCGGCACCAGCGCGCGCAAGGTGGTGCAGGACGGGCAGAGCGGCTGGCTCATCAACGGCCGCAAGATCTGGGCGAGCCTGTCGGGCGCGGCCGACTACTACGGCATCCTGTGCACCGAAGACATCGAGGGCAAGGACCCGGACCCGCGCGACACGCTCTACATCAGCGTGCCGGCCACGGCCGAGGGCCTGTCCATCAGCGGCGAATGGGACCCGCTGGGCATGCGCGGCACCGTCAGCCGCAACCTCACGTTCCAGGACGTGTTCGTCAGCGACGCCGAACAGCTCATGCCGCGCGGCGTCTACTTCAAGGGCGCGCAGACCTGGCCGGCCATGTTCTTCACGCTCTCGCCCACCTACCTGGGCGTGGCCAATGCGGCGTACGACTTCACGGTGCGGTACCTGCGCGGCGAGGTGCCCGGCGAGCCGCCGGTCAAGCGCCGCCAGTTCGCCACCAAGCAGATCGCGGTGGCGCAGATGCGCATCCAGCTGGAGAACATGAAGAGCATCTTTGCCCGCGCCATCGCAGAAGCCAAACCCAACCCCAGCAAAGACGAGAAGCTGCGCCTGTACGCCGCGCACTACAGCGTGATGGAAGGCGCCAACGACATTGCCCGCCTGGCCATCCGCACCTGCGGCGGCCAGAGCATGCTCAAGCACCTGCCGCTGGAGCGCCTGTACCGCGACAGCCGCTGCGGCGCGCTCATGCTGCCCTGGACGGCCGAACTCATCCTCGACCGCATGGGCCGCGAGACCCTGTACGAACCCGGCGAGAAGGATTGAACGCCGGTGCCCGTGCGGCGCGTCACATCCGGTGACCTGTGCTGCCCGGGCGCTTAGGCGACGCTGAACAAGTCCCTCGCGGCGCGCTCCTCCCGCTCTCGGGTGGTCTGCTTCGTTGCAAAGCCTCGCCGGGCCACCCGGCCCGTCTGCGTTTTGCGCCTCGCAGCCCATCCCGACAACGGGCGAGCGCATCCACGGGGACTTGCTCAGCGTCGCCTTCACGCGGGCTCCCTAGAATGGCGCCCATGTTTTTCCGCCGCTATGCCTCCCACACCCTGACGCTGCTGGTCGCTGCGCTGCTGCCCCTTGCGGCCCGCGCCGTGTCGCCGGTCGCCGTGCTGCCGGCCGCAGACCCCTGTGTCGAATTCGTCGCGCGCCTGCCCAACGTCAAGTCCCTGCTGTGCAACGCGGCCCAGCTGCAGCCCACCGAAGGGCGCTCGGTGCAGGGCCGCACGCTCTACATGCGCGACGTGGTCGCACCCGAACCCAAGATCCGCGTGCTGGTGGTGGGCGCCATGCACGGCGACGAACTCTCATCGGCTTCGGTCGCGTTGCACTGGATCCAGCTGGCGGTGCAGACGCCGTCCAACGCACACTGGCGCTTCATCCCGGCGCTCAACCCCGACGGCCTGATGGCCCGGCCGGCCAAGCGCGTCAACGCCAACGGCGTGGACCTCAACCGCAACTTCCCCACGCCCAACTGGAAGCGCGACGCCAAGGTCTACTGGGAAGAGCGCACCAAGAAAGACCCGCGCCGCTGGCCCGGCCCGGCGCCGCTGTCCGAGCCCGAATCAAAGTACCTGCACGACGAGATGGAGCGCTTCAAGCCCGACCTGATCGTCAGCATCCACGCGCCCTACGGCATGCTGGACTTCGACGGCCCCAGCGTGCCGCCCGCGCGCCTGGGCCGCCTGTACCTGGACCAGATCGGCATCTTCCCCGGCAGCCTGGGCAACTTCGGTGGCGTGCACAAGGGCATGCCGGTGGTGACCATCGAACTCAACAGCGCCATCCGCACCCCGCTGGACAGCGAGATGCGCCAGATGTGGCTGGACCTGCTGCGCTGGATGAGCGAACGTCTGCGCCCAGAGGGCGCGCCGGCCGGTCCGGTGCCGGTCAAGGTCAAGAAGGCAGGCTGAACGCCAGCGGATCGCACCAGGCGGTGAACCCGCCTAGGCTCAGGCCCGGCTCAGCTGCAGGCCGCCGGCGCCGCGCGCGGCACGCTCAAAGCCGGTGAAGCCGAAATCCATCGCTGGCACTTCGCCGCTGATGAGTTCGGCCAGCGCCTTGCCGGAGCCGGCGCCGTGCGTCCAGCCCAGCGTGCCGTGGCCGGCGTTGATCCACAGCTTGCCCACCTTCGTGCGGCCGATCAGCGGGATGTTGGTCGGGGTGGCCGGGCGCAGGCCGGTCCAGAACTGCGGGTCGCCGCCCTGTTCGGGCGTGCGGGTGTCGGCGACGCCGGGGAACACCTCTTCGATGCGCTTGACCAGCATGCGCGCGCGGGTCTGGGCCAGCGGCGTGTCCAGCGACAGGTCGAAACCGCCGAGTTCGATGGTGCCAGCCACGCGCAGGCGGTCGCCCAGGCGCGAGATGGCGATCTTGAGCTGGTCGTCCAGCAGGCTGACCTGCGAGGCCGCCTCGGGCTTGAGCAGCGGCAGCGTGGCGCTGTAGCCCTTGCCGGGGTAGATGGGCACACGCACGCCGACCTGTTTCATCAGCGCCGTGGTGTACGAACCGGCGGCCACGACATAGGCGTCGGCTTGCAACGTGCGCGTCAGGCCGGTGGCGCGATCGCGCACGGTGACGGCGCTGATCTGGCCGCCGCTGGCCTGCAGTTGCAGGATGTCGTGTTCCATCAGCGACTGCATGCCCTTGTCGCGGCAGAGCCTGGCCAGCTGCTGCGTGAACGACAGGCAGTCGCCCGACTCGTCGCTCTCGGTGTACGTGCCGCCGACGATGCGGTCGCCAAAGGCGCGCAAGGCCGGTTCGATCTGCAGCAGCTCGTCCTTGGTGACCACTTTGCGGTTGACGCCGTGGCGGCGCATCAGCTCGGCGGCGCCGCCGGCGTCGTCGAACGACCGCTGGCTGGTGTAGTAGTGGGCGATGCCCTTGGTCAGGCGGTCGTAGCGCAGGCCGGTGCTGGCCACCACGTCTTTCAGCGCGGCGTGGCTGTAGCTGCCCAGGGCCACCAGCTGGGCCACGTTGCGCTCGAAGGCCGCGTCGTTGCACTGGGCCAGGAACTGCAGGCCCCAGGCCCACTGGGCCGGGTCCATCTGGGGGCGGAATTTGAGCGGGCCCTCGGGGTCGAACAGCCACTTCAGCGCCTTGAGCGGCGCCTCGCGGTTGGCCCAGGGCTCGCAGTAGCTCACCGAGATCTGCGCCGCGTTGCCGAAGCTGGTTTCCAGTGCCGCATCTCTCTGGCGGTCGACCAGGGTCACCTCATGCCCGCGCTGCAGCAAATGCCACGCCGTGCTCACACCGATGATGCCCGCGCCCAGAACAACGACTCTCATGATCCGCTCCAGCCAAAAAGTGGAAAAACTGGACACGAGTATGGAAAAAAGCGCGTGCTTCGTGAAGGCAGATTAACTTAAAATCAAAAACATCAGAGCTACTAATAAAGAGACATGAGCACCTTTGATCCCGACGCCCTAGAATGCCTGGCCGCCATCATCGAAGAGGGCGGCTTCGAACGCGCAGCGCAGCGCCTGTCGATCACGCAGTCGGCGGTGTCGCAGCGCCTGCGGGCCTTGGAAGCCCAGGTGGGCACGGTGCTGATCGTGCGCAGCCGCCCGCTCAAGCCCACGCAGGCCGGGCAGCTCATGCTCAAGCACGCCAAGATGATGCGGCTGCTGCGCGCCGATCTGGAGAAGGACTTGAAGGAGCTGGCGCCCAGCTCCACCGGCGGCGGGCGCGACGAAGAGCGCATCTCGGTGGCGATCAACGCCGACAGCATTTCCACCTGGGCGCTGCCCGCGCTCAGCGCGCTGGCGCAGGGCGGCCTGCCGATCGAAATCATCACCGACGACCAGGAATTCACCCACGAGTGGTTGCGCGAAGGGCAGGTGCTGGGCTGTGTGACCTCGCTCGGCCAGGCGCTGCGGGGCTGCAAGATGGAGCCGCTGGGCACCATGGACTACGTGGCCGTGGCGGCCGCCGAGTTCGCGGCACGCCACTGCCCCAAGGGCGTGAACGCGCACAACTTCCACAAGCTGCCCTTCATCGCCTTCAACCGCAAGGACCACCTGCAGCACAGCTTCGTCGAACAGGCCTTCGGCCTGCCGCGGGTGATGCTCAAGCAGCTGTTCGTTCCCTCCAGCGAGGGGCAGATCCGCGCCGTGCGCGCGGGCTGGGGCGTGAGCGTGGTGCCCGCACTGGGCGTGCACGACCTGCTGGCCAGCGGCGAACTGGTCAACGTCACGCCGCGGCACCGCCTGGGCGTGGCGCTGTACTGGCACTGCTGGAACCTCAGTTCAGACGTGCTCGATGCGCTCAGCAGCGCGCTGCGCACGGCCGCCGCGCAGAACCTGCGGCAGGTCGCCCCGGCATGAAAAAGCCCCGCCGAGGCGGGGCTGGTGTCGCGGTGCGGGTGCTTACTTGGGCATCACCACGCTGTCGATCACATGGATCACGCCGTTGTCGGCCACGATGTCGGTCTTGACCACGTTGGCCGCGTCGACCTTGACACCGCCCATGGTGCTCACGGTCAGCTCGCTGCCCTGCACGGTTTTCACCTTGCCAGCCTTGACGTCCTTGGCCATCACCTTGCCCGGCACCACGTGGTAGGTCAGCACGGCGGTCAGCTTGGCCTTGTCTTTCAGCAGCGCGTCCAGATCGGCCTTGGGCACCTTGGCGAACGCTTCGTCGGTGGGCGCGAACACGGTGAACGGGCCCTTGCCCTTGAGCGTGTCCACCAGGCCGGCGGCTTGCAGTGCGGTGGCCAGGGTCTTGAACGAACCGGCGGCAACCGCGGTGTCGACGATGTCCTTGGCCTGGGCCGAGGTCAGGGCGCCGAACGCGATCAGGGAAGCGATGAGGGTCTTTTTCATGGAAGTCTCCAGAGGGGGTTGAGGAACAGGGAACGGGAACGGGAACGGAAACGCTGTCTTGGAATGGGGTCAGGCGGGGGCTGGCCCCAGGACGGGGATCAGCACCTTGTCGATCACATGGATCACACCGTTGCTGGCGCGCACGTCGACCGCCACGATGTTGGCGGCGGGCGCCGAACCCGAGGCGTCGGTGATAGTCGCGATCGCGGGCGCGGTCGCGTCGTTGTTGATCGTGATGTCCTGTTCGGCCAGCGTGGTGACGGCTGTGCCGAATGGGATGCCCGACGACAGCACCTGACCAGTCAACACGTGGTGTGCCAGAACGGTGGTCAACTGCTCGGTGGTGAGTGCTTCGACCGTTGATGCAATGGCGGCGAACGCCGCGTTGACGGGCGCAAACACCGTCAGCAGGGGGGCGGCTGCACTCAGTGTGTCGACCAGGCCCGCGCTGACCACCGCGCTCACCAGGCTGGAGAACGAACTGTTCAGCTGGGCCATCTGCACCACATTCAACACGCCCGGCGGCACCAGCACCTTGTCGATCACATGAATCACGCCGTTGCGGGCCAGCACATCGGGGGTCGTGACGGTGGCGGATGTCAGCACGGCGTCGGTCAGCGACACGCCCCCGGTGAGCGACAGCCTCAACGCGGTGGGCGAGCCGTCAAAGTTGTAGATAGTCGGCAGGTTGCCCGCGGTCAGGCTGGTCGACAGGTTGCGTCCCGCGACCACGTGATAGGTCAGGATGCTGACCAGCGTGGCGGGCGACAGCGCAGCGACCAGTGCCTCGCCATCCGCAAAACCCAGGGCGGTGGCCGCGGTGTCGAAAGCGGCGTTGGTCGGAGCGAACACGGTCAGCGCGCTGTCGCTGGACAGCGTGTCGACCAAGCCCGCCTTGACGACCGCGGCGACCAGGGTGCTGAACGCCGGATTGGCCTGGGCCACCCCCACGATCGTGCCCAGCGGGTCGTGGTCTTCGTCGCCACCGCCGCAGGCGGCGAGCAGTGAGGTGGCGGCGCCCAGGGTGGCGCCCAGGAGCACGGTTCTGCGTTGCAACTTCATGTCGGTTTCCTTCGGTGGCGGACGGACGTTGGCGTGGGCAGCGGCTGGATGCATGGGTCACGGCCCGGTTGGGCGGCACTTCATCGGCCGGTTGGGTCGCATATTAATCAGTAAAGATCAAAAAGATACCGATCAGTATGTAACGCAACTTTTCAGTGGGGTTATCGACCTGTCCGTCGAATTCGGGCAGAATTCGAGTGCTATACAAAGGTCAACCATGGTCACCGCCGTTCAGAAATCCACCGCCGCGCCCGCGCCGAAACGCAGTTTTCGGGAGCAGATGCACATCGCCCGCGAAGACGCCATCGTCTCGGCGGTCAACCGCCTGCTGGCGGAAAAGGGTTTCGAGGCGATGACGGTGGACGAGGTGGCGGCCGAGGTGGGCATCGCCAAGGCGAGCCTGTACAAACACTTCCCGAGCAAGGAAGACCTGGCCGCGGCGGCCATGGTGCGGGTGATGGACCGCGCCCGTGCGTTCCTCGATTCGCTGGACGTGCAGCGCCCGCCGCTGGAACTGTTGCGGGCCGTGGCGCGCTGGACCATGGAAGTGCAGCTGGCTGGCGAAATGCCCTCGTTGCCCAGCGAAAACTCGACCCTGCGGGCCGCGCTGACGACCAACAAGGCCTATGTGGACGGCTTGATGGACGTGAGCGACCGATTGGGCGGCTGGATCAACGCCGCCCAGGCCGATGGCAGCCTCAACCCGGCGCTGCCGGCCATCGCCGTGCTCTACACCCTTTACGCCCGAGCCTGCGACCCGGTGCTGGGTTTCCTGAAGGGGTCGGGGTTGTACGCCGACGAGCAGATCATCGAGATGGTGCTGACCACCTGTTTCGATGGGCTGAAGAAGAAATAGTCACCCCCTGCGCCGCTGACGCGGCTTCCCCCTCTGTGGCGCGCCTGCGGCGCTTCGAGGGGGTCGCACCGTGTGGCCCGGCGGAGCCGGTTCCACGGGTGCACTTGAACAGACGCGTGCGCCGGATGCGAGCCGGCGGGTGTTGCGTTCAGATGGGAAGGTGGCGGTGAACGGAGCCGTATGCCTCAGCCGAGTACGGCGAGTACCGAAAACCGAGAACCGAGAACCGTTACAGGGTGTCCGGAGACCGTGCCTGCATCCAGTCGCACCGCTGGACTGGCTCCGCCAGACCGCAGGTGCGGTCCCCCTCGAAGCGCCGCAGGGGCGCCACAGAGGGGGAAGCGCCGTCAGGCGCGCAGGGGGTGTTACCTGACCAGCAACACCGGCACGTCGCAGTGCGCCAGCACCTGCGTGGCCACCGAACCCATGACCAGGTTGCCCAGCGCGCTGTGGCCGTGCGAACCCATCAGCACCAGGTCGAACTTGCCTGCGCTGGCGGCCTTGGCGATCTGTTCACCGGGCTGGCCGACCTTGTGCAGCACCTTGGGTTCGATGCCGTGGCGCTTGAGGAACTTCACCACCGGGTCGGTGACCTTGGCGGCCTCTTCGGCGTAGTAACCATTGGCCACGTCGGCGCCCACGGCGGCCCGCGCCCGCGGGGGCAGCGGCGCCTGCACGGTGAACAGGGTGATGTCGTTGTGGCTGCCGAACATTTCTTCGTGCGTGGTCAGGTAGGCCAGCATCTTTTTGGTGAACGCACTGCCGTCCACGGCGAGCAAAATTTTCATGGAATCGTCTCCAGTTGAACCAGCCGACCAGTGTACGGGCTGGTTCTGGCGCCTCGCTACCGGTTTTCCACATGCACCGTCAGCGTGGGGCTGAACGTGAGTTGCTCCCCCTTGCCGGCATAGCCCAGCGGGTTGGCCACGATGCGGCAGCGGCCCACGCGCACATCGGTCGGGCAGTGCAGGTGGCCGTGCAGCCAAAAGTCGGCCAGTGGCAGCAGATCGTCCAGCGCGTTGCAGAAGCCGGCCGTGCCGGGGCTGTGGCCGTAGCGCGGGTCGGCGCTGTGCAGCGTGGGTGCGAAGTGGGTCACCACCACCGTGGGGCCGTCCGCGTGCGGTGGGGCCAGCGCTTCGCGCAACCAGGCCTGGCAGTCCAGCGCCAGCTCGCGCATGGCGGCGGCGTCGAACAGCGCACCCCTGCGCTGGCCGGCCATCTTGCTCAGGTAGAAATTGGCGGCGCGGAAGGCCTTGTGCCGCTGGCGCAGCCGCTCGGTCAGCGGCGCCGCGGGCGCGACGAAGGTGTCGTAGTCGCTCCACAACGTGGTGCCGACGAAGCGCACGCCGTCGATCACGGCCGTCTCGCGTTCCAGCCACCGGATGCCCAGGCGCTCGCAGGCCGCGCGCAGGCCGGCGTGGGCCTCGTCGATGTCCAGCGCGTCGTATTCGTGGTTGCCGGGCACGAACAGCACGGGCACCGGCCAGCCGGCGAACTGCGGCAAGGGCGAGAAGCGCTGCAGGCCCCAGTCGGCCTCGGGCATGGTGCTGTCGTCTTTGCGGCGCTGGTACGAACCAACGTCGCCGGCCAGCACCAGCAGGTCGGCGTCGGGCGCGGGTGTCGCGGCGAATCCGGGGTTGGCTTCAAGGTGCAGGTCACTGAGCAGCTGGATCTTCATGGCGCGGGAACGGATACGGGAGCGGAAACGGGGGTGGGAACTGGGGTGGGGCCGTGGCCGGTGGCAAAGCCCCTGGCCGAGGCGCGGGCCACCGCCTCGCGCAGCCAGCGGTGGGCGCTGCTGTGCGCGGCCTGGCGGTGCCACAGCGCATCCACGTGCACGGCGGGCACGGGCAGCGGCAGTTCGCACATGGCCAGCTCGTGTTCCATGCCGGTGGCGCCCACAAAGTGGCGCGGCAGCACGGTCAGCAGGTCGGTGGTGGCCACCACACGCCCGGCGGTGAAGAACTGGTTGACGGTGAGCACCACCCGGCGCTGGCGCGAACGCGCCGCCAGGGCCTCGTCCACAAAACCGAAGGGCCGGCCGGAAAAGCTCACCAGCAGGTGGCGGGCGGCGCAGTAGGCGTCCAGGTCGATCGGGCGGCCGGCCAGCGGGTGACCGCGGCGCATGACCACCACGTACTCGCCGTCGTACAGGCGCTGGTACAGAAACCGCGGGCTGTGCTCCTGCAGGTGCACGGCGGTCAGCTCGGCGATCACGCCCGGGAAATGGCCGATGGCCAGGTCCGCGGTGCCCGACTCCAGCAGCTCGCGCGGGTCGCGCGTGGTCAGCGGCAGCACGCGCAGGTTCACGCCCGGCGCTTCGTTTTCCAGGATGTCCACCAACCCAGGCACCACCTTGGCGGCGGTCGCGTCGGCCATGGCGATGACGAAGGCATTGCGCGCCTGGGCCGGGTCGAAGCCACCGGGCGCCAGCGATTCGCGCAGCTGCCCCAGCGCGTCGCGCACCGTGGGCCACAGGGCCAGCGCGGTCGGTGTCGGCTCCACCCCGTAGCCGGATCGGCGCACCAGCTCGTCGCCCAGCGACTCGCGCAGGCGCTTGAGCGCGTTGCTCACCGCCGGCTGCGTCATGGCAAGGTTGTGGGCGGCGCGGGTCAGGTTGCGCTCGGCCATCACCTCGTCGAAGACGCGCAGCAGGTTCAGGTCCAGGGTGCGGAAGTTCAGCTCATTCATTCGATGCGTGAATGTAATGCATCACAAAAATAAATTGGCGTGACATGGGGGTTTTCCCTAGTATTCACCCGTCCACAAGACTTTTCCCTTTCCGAAGGAGTCCGCCATGAGCACTGTTTTCTCTCCCGCCCCCGCTTCGCTGGGCCTGAACGCCGCCGACCGCACCGCCAGCGTCCGCCGCTTCGACGGCGCCCGCGGCCTGGCCGCCATGCTGCTGGCCGCCGCCGTGGCCGCGCTGGTCGTGCTGGCCGACCAGCTCATCGACACCTGGGCCGACGGCCACCTGTTCCTGGGCTGGGTCGCGCTGTGGGTGGTGATCTTCGCCGGCAGCGCGCTGCTGGCCGGCACCGCCCGCCGCATGGCGCGCAGCACCCTGGCCGCGCTGGACAGCTGGTCGCGTTCGCTGGCCGAAGCCCGTGCCGAAGCCCGCCTGTGGGAGCTGGCCAAGCAGGACCCGCGCCTGAAGGCCGAGCTGATGCTGGCTCGCGAGCGCGCCGCCGAAGTGGCCAACACCGCCGCGCCGGAAGCCCCCACCGATTACTCGCAAGCTCTGGCGCCGCTGGGCTTGGTGTCCGACATCGCATCCCCTGCGGTGACCCGTCGCCAGGCGCAGATGGCCATGCGTCGCAACGCCGGCTACCTCCCCTATCTGTGACCCTGCCGGTTCAACACCAGGACATCCGCCATGAGCACCGTGTTTTCGCCCACCCCCGCCTCACTGGGGCTGAACGCCTCTTCGTCTGACCACCGTGTGTCGCTGCGCAGCCGCCTGGACGGCGTGCGCGGCCTGTCCACCCTGCTGATGGCCGCCGCCGTGGCCGCGCTGGTGGTGCTGGCCGAGCGCCTGATGGGCGACTGGGCCGAGCAGCACCAGTTCCTGGCCTGGATGGCGCTGTGGCTGCTGGTCCTGGGCGGAACCGCTGCGGTGTCCGCCCCGGCCAGCGCACTGGCGCGCCGTGCGCGCCAGGCGGTGCAGGACAGCACCGCCGCCATCGCCGAAGCCCGCGCTGAAGTGCGGCTGTGGCAGGCCGCCCGCGCCGACCACCGTGTGATGGCCGACTGCGTGCAGGCCCGCCAGCGCGACCTGGACGACGCAGCGGGCCTGGCTGCCACCTGGGGACGTTTCCCCGAGCACCTGGACGACGGCCGCGGCAACGCCACCCACCTGCGCCACTGCTGAGCACCCGGTGCGCCCGCCACCCGCGGGGGCCAGACGAAAAAAAGCCACCGGTTCGGTGGCTTTTTTGTGCCCGGGCCAATGTGTCCCAGGTGCCTTGCGGCAGGTGGGCAGATCGTGCCCGCCCCGCCCCAGTCATCAGACGGCGGCCAGGCGCTGTTCCAGATCGTTCTTGGTGTCCACCAGCGCTTGGGGCAGGTGGTAGGCCAGCTGTTCGAAGTGGGCGTCGTGCAGCTTGAACTCGTCGGCCCAGGCCGCCTTGTCGATGCTGGTGACCTGTGCGAACTGCTCGGCGCTGAAGTCCAGGCCGGTCCAGTTGATCTCGGCGTAGGCCGGGGCGGTGCCGAACATCGTGGCCTGGCCCTGGGCCTTGCCTTCGATGCGGTCGATCATCCACTTGAGCACGCGCATGTTGTCGCCATAACCCGGCCAGACAAACTTGCCGTCGGCGTTCTTGCGGAACCAGTTCACGCAGAACATCTTGGGCAGCGCAGCGCCGGACTGGGCGACGGTTTCGCCGACATTGAGCCAGTGCTGGAAGTAGTCGCTCATGTTGTAACCGCAGAACGGCAGCATGGCGAACGGGTCGCGGCGCACCACGCCCTGCGCGCCAAAGGCGGCAGCGGTGGTTTCCGAACCCATGGTGGCGGCCATGTACACGCCTTCGGTCCAGCTGCGGGCTTCGGTCACCAGCGGCACGGTGGTGCTGCGGCGGCCGCCGAACAGGAAGGCGTCGATCGCCACACCGGCGGCGTCGTCCCACTGCGGGTCCAGGGCCGGGTTGTTGACGGCGGCGACGGTGAAGCGCGAGTTCGGGTGGGCGGCCTTGGTGCCCTTTTCCTTGGCGATGGCGGGGGTCCAGTCGTTGCCCTGCCAGTCGATCAGGTGGTCCGGCAGCGAGCCGGTGTCCTTCTCCATGCCTTCCCACCACACGTCTCCGTCGTCGGTCAGCGCGACGTTGGTGAAGATCACGTTCTTGTCCAGCGAGCGCATGCAGTTCGGGTTGGTGTGCATGTTGGTGCCGGGGGCGACGCCGAAGTAACCCGCCTCGGGGTTGATGGCGTACATGCGGCCATCGGCGTGGGGCTTGACCCACGCGATGTCGTCACCGATGGTGGTGACCTTCCAGCCGGGGAACGCGCTTTCGGGCGGCACCAGCATGGAGAAGTTGGTCTTGCCACAGGCGCTGGGGAAGGCGGCTGCCACGTGGTACTTCTTGCCCTCGGGGTTGGTCACGCCCAGGATCAGCATGTGCTCGGCCAGCCAGCCCTGCTCGCGGCCCATGTTGGAGGCGATGCGCAGCGCAAAGCACTTCTTGCCCAGCAGCGCGTTGCCGCCGTAGCCCGAGCCGTAGGACCAGATCTCGCGCGTCTCGGGGAAGTGCACGATGTACTTGACCTTGGGATTGCAGGGCCAGCTGGTGGTGTCCTTCTGGCCTTCGGCCAGCGGCGCGCCCACGGTATGCATGCAGGGCACGAAGTCGCCGTCGGCGCCCAGCACGTCGTACACGGCCTTGCCCATGCGGGTCATCAGCTTCTGGTTCACCACCACGTAGGCGCTGTCGGTCAGCTCGATGCCGATGTGGGCGATGTGCGAGCCCAGCGGGCCCATGGAGAACGGCACCACGTACATGGTGCGGCCCTTCATGCAACCGTCGAACAGCGGGTTGAGCGTCTGGCGCATCTCGGCTGGGGCCATCCAGTTGTTGGTGGGGCCGGCATCTTCCTTGTTGGCCGAGCAGATGTAGGTGCGGTCTTCCACGCGGGCCACGTCGGACGGGTCGGTCCAGGCCAGGAACGAGCCCGGGCGCTTGGCGGGGTTCAGTTTCTTGAAGGTGCCGGCGTCGACCAGCTCCTGGCACAGGAGGTCGTATTCGGCCTGGCTGCCGTCGCACCAGTAGACGCTGTCGGGCTTGCACAGGGCCACCATGTCGGCCACCCAGGCGACCAGCTTGGCGTTTTTCACAAAGGCGGGGGCGTTCAGGTTGAGGCCCTGCATCACGGGAGAGTTCATGGATCAGACTCCAGAAGTTTGTAAACCGGCGGGCTCAAGAGACAGCAACAGCCGCTGGCCACAAACAAATGGGCGGGCGGCTGTTTGAAGGTCGCTTGGGCAAACAAAGGCGGTCGGCGCGCGGGGCTGCAAGGCGTTGGCGCTTGCAGCGCAGCTGCCAGAAAGGGGGCGGGTGATCCCCCGGCTCTGGTCCGTGTGTCGGCCTGATCTGTTGATTTTAAAAAAGGCCCCCGTCAGTTACCACACAGTTACATGCAAAAACCGCATAACCTCATGTGGGTATTCGGTGATCCGTGACGCGTTGCGCAACAAAAAAGCCGAAGGCCCCAGCGGGGCCTTCGGCTTGGATACAGGCTGTTGTGCAGCGATCAGGCCATGAACACAGCGATGAAGGCCAGCAGGAAGATCAGCACGGCACCGGCCACGGGCAAGACCACGGGCATCAGGGGAACGATGGACTCCACCACGTCCTGGGGCTGGTCGCTGTGGTTGTGTTGTTGCGGGTGGGACATGGGAAACTCCGGTTCGATGGACAAAAATCAACGCGATTTTAGGCCAGAAGCGCGCCCGCGCGGTCAGCGGGTTTGCCCGGCGCCCGCCGGGTCAGAGCAGGGCGTAGGTGGTGCTGGCGCGGCACACGCTCTTGCCGTCGCCCACCGCCACGATGTCGATCTCGCCGAACACCAGGCTCTTGCCGGCGCGCACCACCCGGGCCGTGACCCGTGCGTCCTGCCCGGCCAGCGGCTTGAGGAAGCTGGTGTTCAGCTGCACCGTGGTCATGGGGCGGTGCGTGCCCAGCTGGGTGACGATGGCCAGCACCATGGCGGTGTCGGCCGCGGCCATCAGCGCCTGGCCGCAGACCATGCCGCCGATGCGCGCGAGCCGGTCGTCGAACGGCAGGCGCAGCGTCACTTCGCCGTCGTCCAGGCGTTCCACGGTCAGGCCCAGGTCCTGCACCCAGGGCGCGAACCAGTCGGCCAGGCAGGCCTGCAGCGTGGCGGGGGTGACGGGCTCGGGCAGCGCGGCGGCGGGTGCGTGGGTCATGGCGTCACATCAGCTGGGACTCAAAGCCGGCGGCGCGCAGCGCCTCGATGACCTGCTGCACGTGCTCGCGTCCGCGCGTTTGCAGCACCAGTTCGACGGCCACGTTCTGCGCCGCCAGCAGCGTGAAGGCGCGCTGGTGGTGCACCTCGTCGATGTTGGCGCCGGCCTCGGCCACCACGCTGGTGATGCGCGCCAGGTTGCCCGGCACGTCGCGTGCATTGACCTGGACGCGCGCCAGCCGCCCGGCGCGCACCATGCCGCGCTCGATGATGGAGGCCAGCAGCAGCGGGTCGATGTTGCCGCCGCACAGCACCAGGCCCACCCGCTGGCCAGCGAACAGCGCGGGGTGCTTGATCAGCGCCGCCAGGCCTGCCGCGCCCGCGCCTTCGACCAGGGTTTTCTCGATTTCCAGCAGCATCACGATAGCCTGCTCGATGTCGCCTTCGTCGACCAGCACCAGGTCGTCCACCCGCTCGCGCACGATGGCCTGCGTGATCTCGCCCGGCGAACCGACGGCGATGCCCTCGGCGATGGTGCTGCTGCCCTGCGGCAGGTGTGTGCCCTTGATGGCGTTGAACATGGCCGGGAAGCGCTCGGTCTGCACGCCCACGACGCGGATGTCGGGTTTGATCGCCTTGGCCGCCGTGGCCATGCCGCCGATCAGGCCGCCGCCGCCGACCGCAATGACCAGCGTGTCCAGGTCCGGCACCGCCTGCAGCATTTCCAGTGCCACCGTGCCCTGGCCGGCGACGATGGCCTCGTCGTCGTAGGGGTGCACGAACACCAGGCCCTGCTGCTGCGCCAGCGCGCGGGCGTGGGCGCGGGCTTCGTCCAGTGTGTCGCCGTGCAGCACCACCTCGGCGCCAAAGCCGCGCGTGCGCTCCACTTTCACGCCGGGCGTGAAGCGCGGCATGACGATGACCGCGCGCAGACCCAGGCGCTGGGCGTGGTAGGCCACGCCCTGGGCGTGGTTGCCCGCGCTCATGGCGACCACGCCGCGCGCGCGCTCGTCGGCCGTCAGCTGGGCCAGCTTGTTGCAGGCGCCGCGTTCCTTGAACGAGGCCGTGTACTGCAGGTTTTCAAACTTCAGGAACACCTGGCAACCCGCGATCTGCGAGAGCGTGCGCGATTCCACACAGGGGGTGTCGAGCACCTGACCTTGCAGGCGGGCGGCGGCGGCTTGGATGTCGGCGAGCTGGAGCATGGCGCGATTGTGAACGCCCGCGGGTGGGCCCTCCTTGCGGGAAAGCCCCTGCATTCCGTCACACCCACCGCATCCACCACTTCCAAGCGCGATCAAGCTGGGGTATGGTCCGCTCACGGTGGGGGTTCCCCCCGTGTCTACCCCCCAGAGGAGGTGTCCGCATGAGCAAACGCCTGTTGCCGCAGCCGACCGAGGGCGTTCCCCGCCCGCCGGGCGAGCCGCGCCACGCGTCGGCGGCGGACGCGCGCATCTTCCTGCCGCCCGGCCTGCGCCAGGCCCCCGTGCTGGACCTGATGTGTTCGCACTTCGTGCTCACGCTCGCAGCCCGCCAGGGCCCGCGCTTCAACGTGCGGCGCGACCTCAACACCCTGCTCGCGCTGGCCGGCCGCCACCTGGTGTGGCCGCACACGGTGCTGGCGCGGGTGCGCGAATTTTTGGGGCGCCGCTGCAAGGACAACGAACTCTGGGGCGGCCACGAAAAACTCACCACGGCCGCGTTCATGGAGCGCTACGGCGTCTGGCGTGGCCCGTACGAAGAGGGCACGCTGTTTTTCTACCTGGACGAATACGCCAAGGAATCGCCCAAGGACCTGCTGTCGGTGCTCTCGGTCACCGGCGAATGGCTGAGCCAGGCGCTCAAGAAGCAAAGCACCCTGGTGGAAAAGAACATCGACGCGCTGGCCAACCTGCTGCAGCTCAACCGGGCCGAACGCGCGCTGCTGCTCGACGGCACGCTGGCGCGCTACCAGCGCGACCTGCGCTCCATCCTGGTGGAGTTCAAGGTCAACAACGCGCCCGAGGCGTATGCGGCCATCGCCGACGTGGCCGGTGTGAAGGCCAGCGAGGTGGGCGAGGCCTTGCGCGCCGGCTCGCGGCTCGAACGCATCGGCATGGTGGAGAACCTGATCTCCGAACACAACATCACCGACCTGGCCGACCTGATGAAGGTCAGCGAAAAGCTGCCGCCGGTGCTGATGCGCGAGTACCGCAGCGAAAGCGAGCTGATGGCGGTGTTCACCCGCCCGGCCGCGCGCTCGGCCCTGACCCCGGCCGACTTCGACTATGTGTCCGACGACGTGTGCCTGCTGGTCGGCCTGCTGCGCGAAGCCGTGGCCCGCAAGGAACCGGGCGTGAACGTGCTGCTGTACGGCCCGCCCGGCACCGGCAAGACCGAGCTGGCGCGCGTGGTCGCCGCCGCCGCCGGGCTGGAACTGTTCGAGGTGGAATACGCCGACCGCGACGGCAATGCGCTCAGCGGCCGCGATCGCTACCGCTCGCTGCAGATCGCGCAGGTGTTCCTCAAGGGCACGGCGCATTCGGCCCTGCTGTTTGACGAGGTAGAGGACGTGTTCCCGCCCATCAGCAGCGAAGCCGCGCAGCTGATGGCGCGCGCCGAGCAGGTCAGCGCGCCGCACAGCCACAGCGTCAGCGGCAAGGCCTGGGTGAACCAGATCCTGGAATCCAACGCCGTGCCCACGCTGTGGGTGACCAACCGCATCGAGCAGATCGATCCGGCCTTCCGCCGCCGCTTCGCCTACCACCTGGAACTCAAGAGCCCGCCGCCCGGCGCGCGCGAGCAGCTCGTACGCAAGACGCTCGAAGGCGTGGCGGTGAGCGACGCGCTGGTGGCGCGACTGACCGCGCGCAAGGGTCTGACGCCGGCGCAGATCCGCACCGCGGTGCGCTTTGCCGGCCTGGCCGCCGCGCCGGCCAAGGGCCCGGGGCGGCGCAAGGCCGCACCGGCGCCCATGCTCGACGACCTCATCGAACGCCAGCTGCGCAACGCCGACCAGGCCCTGGGCCGCCAGCCCGACGCGGCCATCCGGCCGTCGCCCACGCAGTACAGCCTGGACATGCTCAACGTCGAGTCGCGCTACGAGGTGCCGCGCATCGTCACCGCGCTCAAGTCGCGCGGCCACGGCACGCTGTGTTTCCACGGTGCGCCGGGCACCGGCAAGACGGCGCTGGCCGAACACATCGCGCGCGAGCTGGACCGGCCGCTCATGATCCGCCGCGCCAGCGACCTGGTGAGCAAGTTCGTGGGCGAGACCGAGCAGCAGATGGCGGCGATGTTCCGCGAGGCCGAGGCCGAGAAGGCGGTGCTGCTGCTGGACGAGGCCGACAGCTTCCTGCAGGACCGGCGCAACGCCCAGCGCACCTACGAGGTGACCGAGGTCAACGAGATGCTGCAGGGCATGGAGCGCTACAACGGCATCTTTGTCTGCACCACCAACCTGATGGACAGCATCGACCAGGCGGCGCTGCGGCGCTTCACTTTCAAGATCCGCTTCCGGCCGCTCACGCGCGAACAGCGCGAGCGCATGTTCGTGGTCGAGGCGCTCGGCGGTGATGCCGACGCGCTGACCGAGGCGCTGCGTTCACGCCTGGCGAAACTGGAGCAGCTGTGCCCCGGCGACTTCGCGGCCGTCAGACGCCAGATCGAGATCCTGGCCGAGACGCTGACGCCGGACGAATTCCTGGCCCAGCTCGAAGCCGAGCACCGCATCAAGCCCGAGGTGCGGGAAGCGCGGGCGATCGGTTTTCACTGAGCGCCAGCCGCGCGAAGCGGGGCAGCACCGACGCGGCGTCCGGCGTGGGCTGCAGGCGGGCGGCAATGCCCGCCGCGTCCAGACCCTCGTCGGCCAGCAAATCCCCCAGCCCGTCGAGGTAGGCGCGCAGGGCGGCGTCGGAAAACTCCGGGTGGAACTGCACGCCCCAGGCGCGGTCGCCGATGCGGAAAGCGTGGTTCGATTCGTGCGCGCTGCCGGCCAGCCGCACCGCGCCCGGCGGCAGGCGCCGCACCGACTGCCAGTGCACCGCCTGGGCCGGAAAGGTCTCGGGCAGTCCGCCCAGCAGCGGGTCGCTGGCCGCGTGGCGCTGCAGCTCCACCGTCACGGTGCCGATCTCGACCCCCTCGGGGTGGTGCTCCACCTCGCCACCCAGCGCGTGGGCCAGCAGCTGGTGGCCGTAGCAGATGCCCAGCACCGGGGTCTGCTGCTGCACCGCGGCCCGCAGCCAGGGCACCAGGGCCTCGCTCCAGGGTGCGCGTTCGCTGACCATGGCGTGCGAGCCGGTGATGACCACGCCTGCGATCTGGTGGTGCGCCGGCAAGCCCCCACCGGCCACGGCATCGTGCACCTGAACCTGGGCGCCGCCCTCGCGCAGGCCGGCCGCGATCCAGTCCTCGAAGTCCCCCAGGCGCGCGCGGATGGGCGCGTGGGTGGAACCGGTCTTGAGGATGAGGATGGGCAAAGCGGTGGGCATGCCGCGATTCTAGGAAGCCTGCCCCCGTCCGCCGACCGGCCAAAAAAATGCCCGTCACAAGGACGGGCGGAGAGGAGACAAGCGGAAAACAAATGCAATCGGAGTGCAGTGACTGGTCGAGAACGCCGCGGAACTGGCTTTGCCAGGCCGCAGGCGTTGCCCCCTGGGGGGGTGACGCGCGAAGCGCGGCGCGGGGGGGTCAATGCAGCAACGCCATCGGCCCCGAGGGCAGTTCTTCCGGCGAATGGTCCGGGTGGTGGCCGACGAAGAACTGCAGTTTCTGGTCGAGCCGCGCCACGCGTTCGTGCGCCACGTATTCGCAGTGGTGCTTGGAAATCAGGTTGAACAGCTTGCCGCGCAGGAACCACAGGTCCTTGGGGCTCTGGCAGGAAATCAGCGCCGCGTGCAGGCGGGTGCGCTGCGGGTCCTGGATGTCGGCCATCGCGTCGTGGAATTCGTCGACCAGGAAGTCCAGCTCCAGCACCTGGGTGTCGCTGTACTTGGCTTCCTTGGTTTTTTTGAACCAGGGCAGTTTGAAGAACATGAGGGGCTCCCGGGGTGTTCAAAGTCAAAGGGTGCACAGGCAAGGTATTTGCCGGCTTCCCCCATCACTTCGGCCCCCCTCCTGCCCCCTGAAGTAGGAATTCGGGAAAAAATGCACCCGCCCCGACGAACGGTCATCAAGATTTCCGGGGATCAGACGGAGGTGTTCGCCGTCGGCGGTGCGCGCTGTCAGCCGATCAAACGAAAGCACTCACCACGCGCAGCACCTCGGCCCCGTAAGCCTCGCGCTTCTTCTGGCCGATGCCGGAAATGCCGTCCAGATCGGCCAGCGACTGCGGCAGCTGGGCGGCGATGCCGCGCAGCGTCGCATCCGGAAAGATCACGAAGGCCGGCAGGTTGTGTTCCCGGGCCACCTCCATGCGCCAGGCCTTGAGCGCCTCCAGGCATTCGCGTCCCGCCAGCGGCAGCGGCTGGCCGTCGGGCGCCACCGCGTCGCGCGTGGCCTTGCGGCCGCCGCGGGTGCCGCGGCCGGCCTTGCCCTCGCTCACCTGGCGCAGCCAGACCTGGGCCTCGCCCTTGAGGATGGGGCGCGCTCCATCGGTCAGGTGCAGGGTGTTGTAGGGGGCGTCGTCCACGCGCACGGCTTCGCGCGCGATCAGCTGGCGCAGCAGGGCGCGCCACTGCGTTTCCGACAGGTCGGCGCCGATGCCGAAGGTGCTGAGCTTGTCGTGTCCGTACTGCGTGACCTTGTCGGTCACCTTGCCGCGCAGGATGTCCATCAGGTGCCCGGCGCCGAAGGCGGTGCCGCTGGCCTGCTGCACGCGGTAAATGCACGAGAGCATCTTGCGTGCCGCCTCGGTCGCGTCGTTGAGTTCGGGGGGGTGCAGGCAGTTGTCGCAATTGCCGCACTTGACCCCCCACGCTCCGCCGCTGCGCGGGTCGCTGCCCCCCCAAGGGGGTCGCGTTTCGCCTTGGGGCGGCCCGGCGGCGAAACCGTCGGCTGGCTGGCCGTACTGTTCTCCAAAATAAGCGAGCAACCGCACGCGGCGGCAGTCGCTGGCCTCGGCCAAGGCCAGCAGCGCGTCCAGCTTGCCGCGCAGCACCTGCTTGAACTCGTCGCCCGCCGGGCTCTCGTCGATCCTGCGGCGCTGGTTCACCACGTCCTGCAGGCCGTAAACCATCCAGGCGTCGGCCGCCTCCCCGTCGCGGCCGGCGCGGCCGGTCTCCTGGTAGTAGCCCTCGATGTTCTTGGGCATGTCCAGGTGGGCGACAAAGCGCACGTCCGGCTTGTCGATGCCCATGCCAAACGCGATGGTGGCGACCATGATCAGCCCCTCTTCGCGCAGGAAGCGGTCCTGGTGTTTTTGCCGCACCGATGAGTCCAGCCCCGCGTGGTAGGGCAAGGCGTTCAGGCCGTGGTCCACCAGCAGGGCCGCCACTTCTTCCACCCGCTTGCGCGACTGGCAGTAGACGATGCCGGCGTCGTGGCCCTGGGCGTTCATGTGCTCGTCGCGGATGAAGCGCAGCAACTGCTGCGTGCCGTCCTTCTTCTCGACGATGGTGTAGCGGATGTTGGGCCGGTCGAAGCTGCTGACGAAGCGCCGCGCGTCCTGCAGCTGCAGGTGCGTCACGATGTCTTCGCGCGTCAGGTCGTCGGCCGTGGCCGTCAGGGCGATGCGCGGCACGTCGGCGTAGCGTTCGTGCAGCACCACCAGGGCGCGGTACTCGGGGCGGAAGTCGTGGCCCCACTGGCTCACGCAGTGCGCTTCGTCGATGGCGAACAGGCTCAGCAAGCCACGCTCGTGCAGCGAGTCGAGCAGCGCCAGGAAGCGCGGCGTGGTCAGCCGCTCCGGCGCGGCGTAGAGCATGGTGATCTCGCCCTTGAGCAGGCGGCGCTCGATCTGCTGCGCTTCGTCCTGCGTCAGGCTGGAGTTCAAAAACGCGGCGTCCACGCCCGCTTCCAGCAGCGCGCCCACCTGGTCGTGCATCAGCGCGATCAGCGGCGAGACCACGATGCCCACGCCATGCCCCGCGCGCTGGCGCACGATGGCCGGGATCTGGTAACACAGGCTTTTGCCGCCGCCGGTGGGCATCAGCACCAGGGCGTCGCCGCCCTCGCTGACGTGGGTGACGATGCCGGCTTGCGGGCCGCGGAAGGCCTCGTAGCCGAACACCTCCTGCAGCACCGCGGCGCAGGCTTCCAGCGTTTCGCCGGCTTCGGATATGTCGATCATGGGTGCAGCTTCACAACGCCGGTGGCTTGGGGCGCCCGCTGGCGAGGCGCCAGCGCGCAGACAGTGCTGACGCACGGCAAGCGATGGCAACAAAGCCGGCGGGTGGTCCCAAGCCACCGTTCACATCTGTTCCCAGGGCAGGCCGTCATGTCGCCAGCCGTTGAGGCTGCTGCGCTTGAAGTCGTCGTTCAGGTCGCCCTCGAAGCCGTGCAGCACGTGTAACACCTCGGCAAAGCCGGCCGCCTCCAGGGCGGCGCCCGCGTCCAGCGTGCGCTTGCCGCTGCGGCAGATCAGCAGCAGCGGCCGCGCCTTGTCGCCGGCCTCGCGTTCCACCGCGGTGGCAAAGGCCTGCGGGTCGGCGGTCAGGTCCGGGTACTCGTACCAGGCCACGTGCACCACGCCGGGCGGGCGGCCCACGTAGAGCGACTCGATCTCCATGCGCACGTCCACGAACAGCGGCGGCTCCAGGCC